>JANNRU010000214.1:0-6043 GCA_031401755.1 Acidobacteriota bacterium
CGCCCATCCCGCCCCGGCCCAGGGCGGCGACGATTCGATAGGGGCCGAGGCTCTTTCCTATCATTAATTGGCGGTGACTTCGTACTGCGAGTTTTCTTGGCTCCTGGACCGGCCCGGCGAAGCGAGAGAATAGCCCATGACCTTCATTTCCCGACGTCCCCGGGAATCCTGGGGGACATGTTTCGGGACATTTTTGAGGCCTCCTCCTCGTAACTTGCTGGATTCACTAGGTCTTACTGCCCGCTCCGTCCGTATGTTGGGTTTTCTCAGTTTTGTCACTTATCTATTACTAACGAAAAAGCTATTATATGGAGCATGCGGCACGCAACGGACCCCGATTCGCCCTGTACGGAGTATCTCGATCAGCTCCGAAAACTTCCCTTCATCACGGAAGCCAAACTCCACGAGCCCCCGAATTCCCCAACCCTCTCCTCTCGCCCAGCGGTCAACCTCGCGATCCGCACGGCACGCGGCTCCTACGAATTCCATGTCGAGTTGAAGCGCACCCACCTGACCCGCGCTCTCGTTGCCGGGATGTTGGCAACCATCGGGAACGAACGCATCAGGGATTGGATCCTGTTCGCCCCGCATGTCGGGCGACCGCTTGCGAGCTACCTCGCCGAGCGCGGCGGGAACTACATCGACAAGGCAGGGAACTGCCGCCTCGTGCTCGGCGAGGACCACTACGCGTTCGTCCAAGGCCAGCGACGAAAAGAGCCCGAGCCCCGCGGGCGCGGCGTGGGTCTGGCCGGTTACCAAGTGTTGTTCGCGATCCTGGCCCAGCCCGAACTGCTCGACGCACCGACGCGTACGCTTGCGCTCGCTGCGGGGGTCGCGATGAACACGGCCTCCCGCGCGTTGACACGCTTGGCCGAGGAGGGACTCATCGGCGCAGGCACCGGCCACCTGCGGATCCTCGACCGCCAAACCATGCTCGACCGCTGGATCGCGGCCTACGCCGATCAGATCCGGCCGCGGCAGTTCGTGGGTGCGTTTCGCACGCCCGACGCCGATCCACCTGGGCTCGAGCAGCGGGTGGAGCGAGAGTTCCCCGACACGACCGCGTGGGCCTGGGGCGGGACCGCGGCGGCGAAACGGCTCAACGGTATCTACCGTGGGCCGACGACCGTCCTTCATGTGCGGCACTGGAACGATGACGCGGCCAGGCGCTTGAAGGCACTCCGCGCCAAGGACGGGCCGCTGATCGTGCTACGAACACGCGGCGAACTCGCGTTCAACGGTATCGTTCCGCAAACCGTCCACCCGCTCCTGGTCTATGCCGAGCTGTTGACGTCGGGTGATCCACGCAGCACGGAAGCCGCGGAGGAGATCCGAAGCTTGTACCTCCCGACATGATCCCGACTCCGTTCGTCCAGCACCACATCGATGCGCGCCCCGAACGGGGTCCGTGTGGACATACTTCCGGCAAGCGAAGCGGACCTGAGGCGTGGAGTGATCGAGTGGCCGCGTAGCGGCTTCCGGATGAGTCTCATCGGATTCCGTCAAGCGTTTGAGTTCGCCGCAATCGTTCGCGTGGCGCCCGATCTCGAGCTCCGTGTCGCATCCGTACCCGTCATCGTTCTATTGAAGATCGCAGCCTACCAAGATCGTCCCGCAGCTCGTAGAAAGGATCTCGGAGACTTGTCGCACATACTGACGCGCTGGCCTCCCCACGACGATCCACGACGCTACGCGACGGATGTTTCCGCAGTGACCGGCGACTACGAAGAAGCCGGAGCGCTCGTGCTCGGAAGAGACGTCGGGGCTATGGTCGATGAACGCGACCGGCGGATCGTCGAGGAGTTTCTCGCCAATCACGAGCACGCTACGCGGGAGCACATGACTCGGCTCGGACCTTCCTCGTGGGTCGAGTCACCCGAGGTGTTGCAGAATCTCCGTGGCGTCGTTCGAGCGAGGGTTTCGCGAGGGTTGGCCAAGGTCCCCGGCATCCGTGTAGCGAAGCCTGTCGCCCCCTACCTCCGCCCCCCCCCAACCACCCCCTGCAATACAGCAACGCCAAAATCCCGCTCACCACCAGCCCCATCGCCCCGAGCAAGAAGAAGTAGGCATTCCGAATCGGCAACTCCGGCATGTGCTCGAAGTTCATCCCGTAGATCCCGGCCATGAACGTGATCGGGACGAAGATCACCGTAACGATCGTCAGCGTCAGAATGATCTGGTTCAGCCGGTGGGTCGATAGCGACAGGTAGCCGGTCATCAGGTCGTCGGTCAGCCGGCCGGTTCCCTCCGCTCGACCCGGAATCCCCCCGATCCCGAGCGTAACCCGGCTTCCTGCTAGAATCTCTTAAGCCTGTCCGCTATCCCCTCACAATGAGGGAACCGGCTCGAGGTGAAAGCCTTGTATCTCGCGGTTTGGGTCAGATCACGGCTAGCCACCCTTCACCCCAGGCAAAAAGACTCTGCGACAGCCGTCCGGGTCACCACTGAGGGAAGCTAGGTGCGCATTCGCATCGCGGCCGCGCTGATCCTGTTTGCCGTCGCGGTCCTCGCCATCTGGATCTTCAGCCCGTCGGGAAGTCAACCGCTCGACGAATCGAAGTTCTACGAGGCCGTCATGGCCGGGCGGGTCCAAGAACTCACGCTGACCCCCGACGAGATCGGCTTTTCCATTCGGGGCACGTTGAGCGCGTCGGGTGGGAGCTTCACGACCTACGTCCTGGCGGACCCCGACCTCCTGAAGATGCTGCGCGACCAGGGGGTGTCGGTAACGGCCGAGCAGGCGAGCGAATCCTTCATTTCGCTGCTCCTTCCACTCCTGATCCTCCTCGTCGTCGGCGCAGGCTTCATCTTCTTCATGCGCCGTATGCAACGCGACGGCAGCCAGCTCCTCTCCCTCCGACGCTCCCGCGCCAAGCTGTCCCCAAAGACCGGCAAGATCACGTTCAAGGACGTCGCCGGCGTCGAAGAAGCCAAGCAAGAGCTTGAGGAGATCATCGAGTTCCTCCGCGAGCCCACCAAGTTCCAACGACTCGGCGGCAAGATCCCCAAGGGCGTCCTGCTGATGGGCCCGACCGGCACCGGCAAGACCCTGCTCGCCCGAGCCGTCGCCGGCGAGGCCGACGTGCCGTTCTTTTCCGTCTCCGGCTCCGACTTCGTCGAGATGTTCGTCGGCATCGGCGCCTCCCGCGTGCGCGACCTGTTCGCGCAAGGGCGGAAGCACGCCCCGTGCATCGTCTTTATCGACGAGATCGACGCCGTGGGACGCCAGCGCGGAACAGGCGTGGGCGGCGGCCACGACGAGCGCGAACAAACCCTGAACCAGTTGCTCGTCGAGCTGGACGGCTTTGAAAGTCACGACGGCATGATCGTCATCGCGGCCACGAACCGTCCGGACGTGCTCGATCCGGCTCTGTTGCGTCCCGGTCGCTTCGATCGGCAGGTCGTGGTCGATCGGCCCGACGTGCGCGGCCGGGAGCAGATCATCCGCGTTCACGCTCGCAGGTTGCCGTTGGGCGCGGACGTCGAGCTGGACGTCATCGCGCGCGGGACACCGGGCTTCAGCGGCGCCGAGTTGGCCAACCTGGTGAACGAGGCCGCGCTGCACGCGGCCGGCCAACGCGGGGAATCGGTGAGCCAGAATGATTTCGAGCATGCAAAGGACAAGGTGCTGATGGGCAGCGAGCGCCGGTCGCTGGTCATCAACGATGAAGAGCGGCGTGCCATGGCCTACCACCAGGCCGGCCACGCTCTCCTGGCCCTGCTGCTGCCCGAGGCGAACGCGTTGCACAAGGTGACGATCATCCCGCGCGGCCGCGACCTGGGTACGACGCAGCAGTTTCCCGCTGACGACCGGCACACCGAATCGAAGCCCCGCCTGATCGCGACGATCTGCGGGCTGATGGGCGGTTGCGTGGCGGAAGAGCTTCAACTCGATCGGCGATCTACCGCTGCCGGCGACGACTTCGAGCGGGCCACGATGCTGGCGCGCAGAATGGTCACGGAGTGGGGCATGTCGGAGAGCCTGGGACCGTTGGCTTACGGCAGGCCCGGAGAACAAATCTTCCTCGGGCGACAGATCGCGCAACATCGCGACCACAGCGAAGCCGTCGCCGCTGAGATCGACCGCGAGGTCAAGAAGATCGTCGTCGGTTGCTACGACGAGGCTCGTCGGATTCTCGAGCGGCGGTCCGAAGCGCTGACCGTCGTCGCCGAAGCGCTGCTGCTGCTTGAGACCCTCAGCGCCGAACAGATCGCGTTGCTCGTCCGTGGCGAGCGTTTGCCGCAGACGCTCGAGTCGAGCACGGACGGTCGGCAGCCGATCGAGGCCTCACACCAAGGCGCGATCGCGCGTGACCTCCGAAAGAAAGCAGCGGCCGACGACTTGCCCATGTTCCCGAAGCCCCGCACCCAGCCGGCGTAGCGCCGCCGCGCCAGACGCAGCGCGGCCGCCCCGATCGCGCGAGTCTTCACTCGCAACGATGAGGGCGGCCACAGCTCAGGGGATCAACGCCGCGTCGCGGCCCGGCTGCTCAGCGGCCGTTCCGGTCGAGTAGCTCCCCGCGGGACAGTTCGGACGGAAGAGATACCAATACCCCTGCCCGCTCGACGGATTGCCGGCATCGACGAACGCCGTGCCAGAACCCGTGTTGGAGAAGTCGACGTTCCACGCACCGATGCTCGCGGACGTGGTGAACGTGCCGGTGACGATCTCGAACCCGACCGCGACTGGCCAACCGAAGGTGGAGTCGTCGAGCGACTTGACACTCTGCCCGAACAGAACCGTTTCGAAGTTCGGGTTCGCAAACGTCGGACAGGTGTCGGTCGCCGTGCAGATCCCGTCCCCGTCTGGATCAGGACAGGTCCAGCCGGTCTTGACCTGGGTCGCGGCCGCGGGATCCGTCCCCCCGAAGTTGATCCAGCCGGCGTTCTCGGCCCAGGCCTGGCCGGAGAAAATACCGGTGAACGCGTGAATCCGCACGCCGAACGGCGACGCGGCGCAGTTCATCGAGCACGCCGCGAGGTTCGACGCCGAGTTGGCGCAGGCCGCGTCCCAGTTGTTGTTACAGCAGAAGGGATCCGCACCACAGATCGCCGCCTCGCAGGCAGCGTCCGTGCACCCGGGCGTCCCGGTGTTGGCGCAGCAGTCGCTGCCCGCGCTCGTCCGGAAATTGATCCAGCCGATGTTCTCGCCCCAGGCGTGGCCCGAGAGGTGTCCTTTTTCGTCGTTGACCACCCCGTAGCCATTGTCGCCGCAGCTCGCCGTGTTCTGACAGGATAGGCTGATCCAGCCGGCGTTCTCGGCCCAGATCCAGCCGGTCAGCTCGGTGCTGCTGACCTGCACTCCGGGACCGCCGTCGCCTTGCGGCTCGGCGTTGAGCCAGCCGAGGTTCTCGCCCCAGGCGTACTGGGATCCGCCGCCCGAGGGATCGACGTTCTCCGCGAGCGCCAACCCGTGCACGAGGACGGCGCAGCCGATCAATCCCAGCGATCGCCGGAATCTCGATTCTGATCCGGACATATCGCCTCCCCTATTGCTCGTTTTCGATGACCGTGGATCCCGCGGCGTTGATGTTGACCGCGTTGCCGACCGCGAGGTTGCCTCGCACGAGGCAATCGAAGTTGCAGGCGATGCCCGTTCCCGTGTTGTCCGTGACCACGCTGTCCAGGATGCTGGCGGTGGAGGACACCCGGATGCCGTCTCCCTGATTCAGGTTCACCTGGGTCTGCGAAATGGACATGTAGGCGTCGGCAGTGATGCCACCGGCGACGTTTCCGCGCACGATGCATTGAACAATCGACATGTTATGTTGGGGACTGCCGGCCTGGAAAAACAGCATGCCCCAGCCCCCGTTCCCGCTGGCAATGACCTCCCGGACAATGAAATCGTTGCCGTTGCCGGCCTTGATTCCGCTCCCGCCCCACGAGATGATCGAGCCGTTGTGGATCGAGAGCTGGTTCCGGAAGTTGGCGGTGATGCCGTCCAGCGAGCCGGCAACACCGACGAGCGAGAAGCCGCCGAGGTCGAGGGTCACGCCGTTGGCGTCGATTCGGATGCCGGACTTCCCGGCCTGCCCGGTCAAAT
>JANNRU010000215.1:0-1822 GCA_031401755.1 Acidobacteriota bacterium
GTCGGTTACGCCGCGTGCTTCAACGTGACGATTGGCAGATGCTTCCGACCCGCGAGATAGTCGACGTGGAGTTCGAGTCGCACGCCGCGTCGCCCGCGGATCTTGACATCCGGCGTGGCGCACGGGGCACCGCGTGGCCAATGGGTTCGAGGCTCGAAGCGCGGCTGGAGGCAGGCCGGAACCGCACCGTGGTAGACCTCGTCAGGTGTCGCCGCGAGCAGCCCGTTGTGGGGGCGTTGTTCGTTGTACCACGTGAAGAACAGCGTCAGCTCCCGCTGCAGCGAACGTCCGACGTAGGACACGAGCAGTCGTCGCGTGCATTCCTGCTTCGTCGTGCGGATGAATCGCTTGATGATCGCGATGCTACCGTACTTCCCAATTGCGCCGAAACGCTGGCGGATCTCGCGGCGACGACACCATTGCCTGAAGTTGTGGTCACGGAACTGCTTGTCTTGGTCCGTGACGAGGTGACGGGGAGTCGATCCCGCGCCTCGAATCAGGCGTTCGATGAACTTCCGGACCAAGAAGGCCGTCGGTTGTTGCCGGAACACGGCGAAGCCCATGTTCCGCCGCGAGTAGGGGTCGATGACCACGGCAACCCACCAGCAGAAGGGCCAACGCTGCGGCAGCGCCATCGGGAGCCAGGACGTCCAGAAGCCCAAGGAAGTGGGCACCGTCGTGAGATCGCAGTGCCAGACGTGATTCGGATACCGCGACGGGAACGGATTGGCGGTGACCTTCGCGTTCCCCGCCGGTTCGTCCGGATGGGGGTCGTTTCGGAGCATTCGCCGGACGGTAGTGGCACCGAGGTGCAGTCCGGCGCGGCTGAGCAACTGCGCGATCTTGACCTGGCCAAGCGACGGACAGAGGACTTTCAGCTGCTGGACGATGTATCGAACGAAGTCCGGGAACTTGTTCACGGGGGTCTGCGTTTGAACGATCGCCGCCGGCCCCTTCTCATTGAGCCGATGCATCCAGGACGCGAGCGTGGCCGTTGTGACAAGGAAACGTCCGGCGGCTTGAGCGAGCGACCAACCGCGGGCCGCACGCAACTGGAGAATGGCGAGTCGTTCGGTCGGCACGTAGTGCGGCCGGTGCTGGGCCGAAACCCGCTGCATGCGGGCGTCCTTGATCCGGAGTTCTTCCTGGAGCAACGCGATCTCCTGCTGGAGTCGATCGACCTCAGCCTGTCGACGGACCTGCGGATTCTTTGCGTGAGTCGCCCAGCCGTGCGTCGTGACCAACGAGACGTGCGCCAGAGAAATGACGTGCAGGACGGCCGAGCGAACCCGACGCGGCCAGTTCTTGGGCAATCCGACCGGAAACGGGGGTTTGCGGTTGGCCATATGGGCTCCGAAAAGAAAACCAAGTGGAACGGACCCGGCGAGAGGATAACCTGTTGCGGGTCAATAGCCTATCGTGTCGAACGGACCGTTTAGATTCGCTGGCGCCCCCGCTTCCGCGTTGTGATCCGCGGTAGCCCTGGGGAGCCAGTGCGCCGGCAAAACTGGCGGGATGTAGTGGATGCGAGAGCCACACAGGTATCTCAAACCACCGTAGAAGTATACGGCTATGGTTATCTTGAAGTACACATCTTTTCGATGGCGGTGGACAAGATTCGCGCCTTAGGGCGTCAACTCGCGCAGATCAAGCGCGAGCTCATGGAACTGGGAGACCTGCGCATCGGCAGCTTGTCCCAGCAGTACAACGTCTGTAGCTCGCCGGGCTGTCGGTGCAAGGCCTCACCGCCCCGCAAGCACGGTCCGTACTACCAGCTCAGCTACACCCGCAAGGGCAAGAGCACGACGCGAGCCGTCCAGCG
>JANNRU010000216.1:0-1605 GCA_031401755.1 Acidobacteriota bacterium
CTCGCTGACCAAGGGATTCACCGCAGTCCTGGCCGCGGTCGAGATCGCTTCGGGACGGCTGGCCTGGGATCGCCGAGTCGGCGAGGCGCTTCCGGGATTCGAGGTCGCCGACCCGTGGGTCACGCGCGAGTTGCAACTCGACGATCTGCTGACCCATCGCACCGGCTGGCAGCCGGAGATCGACCTGCTGTGGACGATTGGGCTCGATCGCGACGAGATCCTGGCCCGCATGCCGGAGGTCGAACAACGAGATCGATTCCGCGCCGGCTACTCTTACCTTAATGTGCCCTACCTGGTCGCGGGCGAGGCGATCGCGCACGGTACGGGTCTGTCCTACACCGCGTTGCTCCGCGAGCGCGTCCTCGCACCACTCGGCATGACGGCGACGCGCGTCTGCGGGACCGAGGTCAACGCAGTCGCCAACCGCATCACGCCGCACTCCGATTTCGACGGTGTGGTTCGCCCGGTCGCCATCGAGAACGGCGACGCGGTGGCTCCGGCGGCCGGGTTGCATTCGACCGCCGCGGACATGGCCCGCTGGCTGCGTTTTCACCTAGGTGACGGCAGCCTGGAGGGCAAGCGTCTGCTGACACGCGAACAACTCGCCGAGTTGCACGAGCCTCAAACCCTCATGCCGCGCGGCCGCTACTTTCGCGAGCTCTACCCGAGCAGTCATTTCCAGGCCTACGCGCGCGGCTGGGTCGTCCAGGACTACACGGGTCGCGCCGTGGTTTGGAACACCGGCGGGCTCTTCGGCTCGGCTTGTTCGATCGCGCTGGTTCCGGAGGAGCGGCTCGGTGTGATCGTGCTCACCAACGGCCCGCGGATCTCGTTGCCGGAATCGATCGTCTTTCGCGCGCTCGACTCGTGGCTCGAAAATTCGCCCCGGGATTGGTCGGCCGAGCGGTTGGCCGCGTCGCGTGCCGGACGCGCGCGCGCAGCGGAGGCGACAAGAGTCCAGCAGGCCCGCCGGGACCCGGCCGCGGAGGCGCGCCTGACGATCGGGGGCTACGCGGGCAGCTACCGGGCGCCGCTGCTAGGTCCAATCGAGGTTCGAACGGAATCCGGCGTGCTCCGCGTCACGTGGGGCAAGCTGACCGGCAAGGCCGAGCACTGGCGCAACGAGGCGTTCCTCATCATCTGGGACAATCCGTTCGCCGGTACCAACGTGATGACGTTTGGGTTCGATGCCGACCAACGTCCGGTTCGCATCGTGATCGAGGATCTCGGCGCATTCGAACGTGTGCCGGATGGCTCGGCAACGCGCTGAGGACAGATCCGAAAAAAAACGCGAGTCGGGCGGGTGGAGTTCACGCCGCCCGACTCGCAGTTCAGTTCCTAGTTCAGCTTCTTCAGTTCGACGCGCCGGTTGCGCGCGCGGCCGTCCTCGGTCGTGTTGTCGGATGTCGGTTCGGTCTCGCCGTACCCCTTGGACGTCAGCCTTGCCGCGACAATGCCCTTTTCGACCAGATACTTACGCACGGACTCCGCACGCCGCCCCGAGAGGCTCAGGTTGAACGCGTCGCTTCCCTGCGCATCGGTGTGGCCGCCGACCTCGACCCTGAGCTCGGGCCACTCTTTGAGCGATGCGGCCACGCGGTCGAG
>JANNRU010000217.1:0-12568 GCA_031401755.1 Acidobacteriota bacterium
CCGGTGGCGCGTGTCGCCCGGTGATTACGAGGCCGTGCGTTACGAGATCGAAGGCGACCACTCGACGGCCTCGTACTTCTTGGCGGCGGCGGCGATCCTCGGCGGCCGAGTGCGGGTCGAGCGGCTCGATCCGGCGAGCGCACAGCCCGACGCAAGACTCGCAGGCCTGCTCGCGCGGATCGGGAGTCGCGTCGTTTGCGACGGAGCGGCGATCGAGGTCACCGGTGGCGAGGAATTGTCGGGCTTCGACATCGACCTCGTCGATGCGCCCGATCTCGCGCCAACGGTCGCGGTGCTGGCGATGTTCGCGAACGGACCGTCGGTCCTGCGCGGACTGGCACACTTGCGGTTCAAGGAGTCCGACCGGCTGGAGCTTTTGGCGGCCGGGCTCGGCGCGCTAGGCCGTGACGTTTCGGTCATGACCGACCGTTTGGAAATCGGGGCCGGCGACAGTCCCCTTCACGGTGGCCGCATCGTCACCCGCTCCGATCACCGAATGGTGATGGCGTTCGCCATTGCCGGATTGCGCGTTGGAGGCGTGGAACTCGAAGACCCCGGCTGCGTCACCAAATCCCATCCGGGATTCTGGACGCAGTTCGCCGCGCTGAGTCGGCGTCAGAACTGGTAAGCGATGCTGGCGTGCCAGGCGTCGAAGACCAGGTCCTGGGTCGAGTAGAGAGCCGTCACGCCGCGATCAACCTGATTCGAGTTTTCGGGAATCGCGAAGTTGGACGGAACGAGCACGGCATCGAGGAACCCGGTGCGGCTCAGCCCGCCCTCGAACCACAGTCCGTCGACCAGTCGCGCTCGAACTCCGAATTCCAGCCGATCCTGCCACGTGCTCTTCTGCCGGCTCTCCTGGAGCCTGGCAGGTACGGAGTTCAACGAGCCGTCGGGACCATCAACGAGCGTGAAGAACTCGCCGCTGTCGAGATCAGAGCTGTTGATACTGAAAGTCGCCTGCGCGATTCCGTAGAGGATGAGACGCTTCTCGAGGAAATTGACGTCGACCTCCCATGCTCCAGAAGGTCCGATGCCGGTCAGCTCTTGGTGGAGCGCCACTATCGGCGGAATTCCGGAACCGGTCGGAAAACCGGACGACCCGGTGGCGTTCAGCCAAGCCGCGTGCAGCGTGTTGCCCTCGTACTCGGTTCGCCGCAGTCCGGCCCACCAGTGGGAGCTGACGCGTCGTGTCCCGAATTCCCGACCGTAGAGGATGTCGATCGACGAGACTTGATTGTTCAGGCTATCCGCCGAAATGCTGCCCGGAAGCGCCGTCGGCGGACCGAGTACGATTTCCGACTCATCGGCAGAACCGTCGTTGTCGGTGTCGTTTACATTGGGGTCCCACGACGGCGTGTAGCTGTTCGCCGAGAGCACGCCGTTTTTTATAGTCAAGTCGTTCCAGACCAGAAAGCATGGGACGCCCGCGTCCGCGGATATGCAATCGGTGGGCGAGCCTTTGTTCGTGTTCAGAACCGAAGTTCTCTCGCCGATCGATCGCAGGCTGAAACTGGTCTCGCGATAGCCGTTGTACAATAGTCGCAAGTCGCCCTTGCCCTCGGGGAATCGCCAGCCGATCGCGGCGCGTCCGTGATCCATCTCGTCGATGTCTATTGAGCCCATTGATCGTAGCCGAGCAGTCGTGTTGACCGAGACATTGAGCGCGTCAGCCGACGCGCCGCCCCACCCGACGCCCAAGTAGAGTCCGAAATAACGTCTCTTCGGTGCCTGCTCGACCGGCACCGGCTCGCTTGGCTCCGGTTCGAGGGCGGGAACCGCGGTCTCTTCTCCACCGCTCTCGCTGGGCTCTTGCGCGAGGATCGAGGGGCCGGCGACAAGGCCGAGGCCGAGGGCGAGGACGCACAGCATACGATTCTCGATCATCAAGTCGTTCCCCCGTAAACCGGAGATCCTGTGACGCCTATCGCGGCGTGCCGATCGATGGAAGCCCCACTATTTACGGGGAATCTCGCCCAGGAGTCAAGGGCGCCCGGGTCGGATCGGCTCTTGGCTGCTGCGTTCGTGCGGCGGCCGGTCGAAATCCGCCGCTGGGAGGCCGGATTGCGGCGCTCGGGTGATCTCGGTAGAGTAGCGGCGACTTGGTGCCAGTCTGGCACCCAAGAGGCGAATCGAAGGGGAGGATTTGCATGTGCAACAGGATGATGGCGACCGGCGTCGCCTTGGCCGTCGCGAGCTTGGTGGTCGCTCCGGGCTGCGTGACTAACAAGAAGTTCCGAACCAACAACGAACGGACCATGGGTCGGATCCAGGAGGTCCAGAGCGCGGTCGAGACCAACGAGCGACGTCTCGGCACGCTGGAGTCGGAGACGGATCGCAAGTTTACCGAACTGCAATTGGGGACGACGCGAGCCTTGGAGACCGGGACCGAGGCACGCTCGGTCGCCGAGACGGCGGCGGCGACCGCGGATCGGGCGCTCAAGGGGCGATTGCTGTGGGACGAGACGCTGAGCGATGATCGGGTCAAATTCGGCTTCAATCGTGCGAGTCTGTCGAGCGAAGCGAAATCGATGCTGGACCAACTGGCCACCAACGTGAAGACTTACGGCAAGGCGGTCTACATCGAGATCGCCGGCTACACGGACAATGCCGGAGACGAGACCTACAACGCCCGATTGTCGGAGAATCGAGCGTCGGTCGTGCGGGAGTACCTCAACGAGCAGGGCATCCCGCTGCACGCCATGAACGTCATCGGCAAGGGCGAAAAGGACCCTGTGGCGGACAATCAGACGTCCCAGGGGCGAGCCAAGAATCGTCGGGTCGTGGTTTCCGTTCTCGAGTAGCGATCTCGGTTCGAGGATCCGGGCGGCGCGAGCGGGAAACCGATTGCGCCGCCTCGCCCGGCCTCCGTGCGGCCGATCGAGCCTCAGGCGATCTCGGATTCGCCCACTCGGGAGCCGAGCATCACAGCGACCTTCCGTGCGAGGGCCTCGCCGACCTTCATCCCTTTGATCAGGATGTCGTCGGCCCCCAGCCGCCGAAGCTCTTCCCAGTGCTCGCCGTACATCTCCGACTCGTCTTGTGCGGTGTAGATCAAGACCGGACACGTCTTACGGGTGGGACCGCCCAACAGGAGCCGCCCATCCTCGCCGTTTTCGAGCGTGAGGTCGAGGATCATCAGGTCGATCCCGCCCTCGGCCAGCGCGGCGCGAGCTTCGCGTGAGTTTCGCGCGATCCGCACGTCGTAGTCGGATTCGAGCGCGTCGACCGCGATCTGCTGGAAGTAATCCATGTCCTCGACGACCAGGATCCGCCCGCGGGACTCCGGAACGGTCGGGATCGTCGCCGGTTGGAAGCTGAAGTGAAGCTTGCAGCGCGGACAGACGGCACGGTGCGCCGCGGACTCGGCGCGCTCGCCGACGTCCGGGGGACGGTGGGCCACTGGCGCCGCGGAACCGTACGGAGGTATCGAGGGTCTTCGGGCGGCGAGCATGCCGGGCGGCACGCGGAGCTCCGCCCCGCAATGCGGGCACTTCGGTTCGGCAGCGAGCGTCTGCTCGTCGAGAAGCGACCCGCGATCGCACTCGTCGCAATGGATCCCGAACTTCACGCTCAGTTCCCTGAATCAGGCAGGTAGGCCAGCGGGTCGACCGGAACGTTGTCGCGTCGAATCTCGAAATGGCAATGATCTGCGGAGGCGTTGCCGCTCGACCCGACCGAAGCCAGGGCCTGTCCCCGGCGAACCTCCTCGCCGAGATCGACGAGCCTTCGCGCGGCATGCGCGTACAGCGAGCGAAATCCGTCCCCGTGATCGACGACAATCGTTTCACCGTAGCCCCGTGAACGACCGCTGAAGACCACCCGACCCGCACGTGCCGCGACCACTTGCTCGCCCGCAGGCCCGCGCAAGTCGATACCTCGATGGCTTCGATCGCCGCGCGGGGCGCCGAACGGTGAAAGAACGCGCGCCCCGGAGAGCGGCCAGATGAAGGCCAAGTCATCCGTGGCATTCGGCGAGTGCGGGGTCTCGGTCGCCGCGGGTGACGTATCGGCCGTTTTCGGATCCCAGTCACTCAAGTCGTGGATCGCCGTGGCGCGCGGGATCCAAATCTTCTGGCCACTTCGGAGCCGCGAGGGGTCCTCGATCGCGTTGGTCCGGGCCAGCTCGGCCAATTCGACGCCGTAGACTTGCGCGATCCGCCATGCCGTCTCGCCGGGCAGGACGACATGCCAAGTCCCGTCGCCAGCGGCCGGGTCGGCACCGCGCGGTCGAGCGGAGGCCGAGCGTCGGTCGGCCGCCCGCCCGGCGTCGATCACCTCCGGACGGCCCCCGCCACAGCCGGTAAGGGCCAACCCTCCAGCCAGAACGAGCAGAGACGTCGTGAGGCGCGGGGAAGCGCAAAGTCGCACGAGGAAACAATAGGTCGCAATCGACCCGAAGCCAACGCCCCTCCTTGAGTCGCCATTCCGGAGGCCGCTAGACTCCGTGCGGGGGCAGTCCCCGGGTGAGGTCCGGCCACCAGTGAGAGAAGCACGCGACATAGTCGAGGCCGTCGAGGCGGCTTGCCGGGACGGCGAGGCGGCGATCCTGGCAACCGTCGTTCGCGTCGCGGGCTCGACCTACAGACGCCCCGGCGCTCGGATGTTGATTCGGGGCCAGAGCCCCGCCGTGGGGCTCGTCAGCGGGGGCTGTCTGGAGACCGATCTCGCCGAGCGGGCGCGCGAGGTGTTGGACAGCGGCGAGATCCGGACCGTCGTCTACGACATGAGATCGCCGGACGACATCGTCTGGGGCCTCGGGTTGGGGTGCGAAGGCGAGGTCCGGGTGCTGCTCGAGCCGGTGGGGCCGCCGGACCTCCCGGCCTCACTGAGGACCCTCGAACACGCTCGGATCGCACGTGAGGCGGGAGCCGTGGCGACCGTGTTCGAGGGGAGTGGGCCAGGCGCGCCCCGTCTCGGGGCGAGCCTGGTGCTCCGCGGTGGCGACGATCTTCCGAGTGGCGATCTTGCCGCGACGATCTTCGGTCAACTGGCCGCCTGTGCTCTGCGCCAGGCGCGACGGGAGAGGTGCACGCGGGTGCTCGACTGGAGCCTCGGCCGGACTTGCGCATCCGCACTCGTCGAGTTCATTCCGCCCCCAATTCGGCTTCTGGTCTTCGGCGCGGGGGCCGATGCGGTTCCGCTCGTTGCGCTGGCGTATCAGATCGGTTGGGAGGTCGAGGTGATCGATCACCGGCCGGAGGCCTTGATTCCGGAGCGCTTCTCCGGAGCGCGCGAACTCCGCCGGATCGAGCACGGAGCCGTAGCCGGCGCGGGCCTGGGGCTGGACGACCGGACCGCTGTGGCGCTGATGACTCATCACTTCCTGCGTGACCTCGAGGTTCTCGGTCACGTTCTAAGCTCGGACGTGCCCTACATCGGCCTGTTGGGTCCCCGGCGTCGCGCCGAAAAACTCCGCGACGAGTTGGTCCGGCTGGGGTCGTGGCGCGAGACGGCGATCGATCGATTCCACGCGCCACTCGGTCTCGACCTCGGAGCTGAAAGTCCCGAGGAGATCGCGCTCGCCGCATTGGCCGAGATCCAGGCGCGCTTCGCCAATCGCTCCGGAGGATTTCTTCGTTTGCGCCAGGACCCGCTGCACGATTGGCGCTGAGTCGATGGGAAACTGGCGGTTCGGGGCGATTGTGATGGCAGCCGGAAGCTCGGCCCGTCTCGGACGGCCCAAAGCGCTCGTCGTCTACCGCGGCAAGACGTTGCTCGCCCGGACGATCGCAGCGGCGCGCAGCGCCGGGTGCGATCCCGTACTCGTCGTGGTCCGTGCCGATCTCGGAGCGATCGCAGCCGAAGCACAGGCCTGCGGGGCGATCACGGTGGTCAATCCACAAGCGCACCAAGGCTTGGCCTCGTCCATCCGTGTCGGCATCCACGATCTCGTGCGTTGCGCGCCGGGCGTTTCCGGTGTGTTGATGCTCGTTGCCGATCAACCGCGAATCGCGCCCGAAATTGTCGACGCCATCTGCGCGCAGTTCGATGGAGCACCTGGTCGGATTGTGGCCACGGCCTACGCCGGAACACGCGGAGTTCCGGCGTTATTCGCGCGGCTTCACTTCGACGCGCTGACGCAACTTCAGGGGGACCAGGGTGCGCGCTCGCTGATCGCTGCCCACGCACCCGCAGTCGTCGAGGTCGCGTGGCCCAACGGCGCCCAAGACATGGATGATCCGCGCACGCTCCGCAACCTCGAATCAGAGGACGACGAGAATCAGTGGCCGGAGAGCTTCCAATAGGCTCGGCGCTCGATCGTGCGGAGCGCGAGCGAATCGCCGCCGGCGCTTTCGAGACGGACCAGGGGGTGGGTCCCGGCGGCACCGAACCACATCGTCATCGATCCGTCCTGCGCATCGCGGATCTCGACCCGCCACGACTCGATCCTTCCTGCCGGCACCACGACCGTTTCGCGCCCGGCGATCTCCGCACGGACCCGCACGGGTTCGACCGGACCGGCTCGGTTCTTGGCGAATGAGGGCCAGAGCCGAAACTCGATCGCGGCAGCCGGCCTGAAGCCGAGGCCACGCAGCGCGAGGGGCAATTGGTCCGCGAACAAGTCGCCCGGCGCGCCGACCATCTCTCGTCGGCCTCGTCCTTCGCCGTCGAAGTAGGAAGACCACTCGTGGGTCCATCCGCTTCCGCGCGCACCGATCTCGGTCCAGGTGTTTCCGCACCACTCCTGGCACCCGGATGTCAGCTTGATCAGGCGGGTCGGCTCGCGACGGTCGACGAACACACTCGTCATCAGTCGATAGTCGTAATTGGGAGTCGGGATTTCGCGCACCGCGTTGAGCTTGATCACCGGGATCAACTCGCGCCCGGCGAGCGGCGGATCGGCCTTGACCCACGATTGCGCGTCGAGATCTTCCTTGACCGAGATCAGGACCGCGGTGTAATCGCGCGGGGAGCCGTAGAGGCTCCGGCGGGCGTCGTAGGTCGCGACCTCGGCCAGGCCGTCGTCCCATATCGGGTCCCGCGCCCAAGCGCTGTCGATGCGAGCTTCGGAGGCGACGGCCAGGGATGCGGCCCACGCCACGGACAGGATTGCAGTTCGGGTTCGGTGCATCCGGTGTTTCGGCGGTTGCGGCAGCCCGCCAACCACGACCCTATAATAGCGCCCGAGTTCCGGAAATATCCCGGGAATCGCATGATCGAGGGCTCGAAGATGGTTTGCGACACCCGCCGTATTTTTCAAACATTCCTCGCTGCGCTTCCGTTCGTGTTGGGGGCTTGTTCCGGCGAAGCGGCCAGCGCGCCGCAGAAGCCCGAACCCAAACCAGCTCGAACGATCGACGGTGATCAGTTCCCTGCCGGGATCTACCGCGACCTGATGGCGACCGGCGGGTTATCGTCGGTCGATTTGTCGGAGGTCTTGGGAAAGAAACCCGTCATTTTCGTCTACTGGATCGCCGGCAACGAACGATCCGAAAAGGTCTTCCAGTCGATACAGGCGATCGTCGAAGAGAGCGGGCCGGACAAGATCGCACTGTACGGTGTGGTCAAGCCGTCGCCGGGGCGCGAGGCGGACGTGATCCTGGCTCGGGCGACGGCGCTGGGAATCCGAGTCCCGATCCTTGACGATGGCGATCTGTCGTTCATCAAGACGCTCCAGGTGCGTAGCGTACCCAGCGTGACATTGATCGATGCCGAAGGGCGCCTACGACTCGCGAACGGGGCCAGCCTCGTGCAGGTGCTCGAGTACAACCTGACGCTCGAGGGTGCGATTCGAAGGGCCGCGCAGACCGGGAAGGTCGGTAGTTACGGGTTCCTCGCTCGTTACTACCCGGTTCAGGAGTTGGTCGGGAAGGCCGGTCCCGATTTTTCGGCGAAGCTCTTGGACAGTGACGAGCCGCGGCAATGGTCCAAGATGCAGGCCAAGGACAAGCTGAACGTGCTTGTCTTCTGGTCCGTCGACTGTGGCCACTGCCGCGAATCGCTCCCTAAGATCAACGAGTGGCTGAAATCTCACTCCGCTGGAGTCAATGTCGTCTCCGCAGCGATGGTCGACGATTCGGCGACACGCAAGAAGACCCTCGAGTTCTGCGAAGCGAACGGCTTCGTTTTCCCGACACTCGTGGACGAGCGGCATATCGCGGATCAGTACTTCGTGACCTCGACGCCGACGATCGTGATCCTCGGTCCGAACGGCGTGATCGATTCGGTCGTCCTCTCCGACGAGACCGACATCGGTAAGGCGATTGAAGAGCGCAGGCGAGCGCTGCTTCCCTCCCAAGGCTCCTGACGACCGCTCGTTCTCGAGGCAGGGCCAATCGCCTTGTCCGGCGGGGAGGACCGCCGTACTCTCTGGGAATGCATCGTGCTGCCGGGCGGTGGGTCGGGGTTTCTGTGGCGGGGGTATTGGCGGGCCTGGCGCAAGCTACCCCGCTCGATCCGCCCCTGCGGAGAATCGCCCA
The DNA here is from genome assembly GCA_031401755.1 of Acidobacteriota bacterium. Taxonomy (GTDB): domain Bacteria; phylum Acidobacteriota; class Polarisedimenticolia; order Polarisedimenticolales; family Polarisedimenticolaceae; genus JANNRU01. The sequence continues at coordinate 8,424 of JANNRU010000217.1, forward strand.
GGGAGCCGTGGTCACGGACGGCGGCGCGGTTCGACACCTCGGTCCAGCTTCCGATCCGCTCGTCCGCGCCGTGCCATTCGCGCGTAAGGCAGTCCTGTTCGACGGGCGCGAGCGGATGGTTGACGTACATGCCCGCATCGACGGCGATCTCGGCGCGCTCGCCGGTCTTGGAATCGAGCTCCGCGGTCGTGTGGGCAACATCGTTTCGCTGCGCGTTCCAGTCGACGGGTTGGTCGACTTGGCCGCGGTTAGCGGCGTGCGCTGGGTTCGTGCAGCGCGGCGCTTTTTGCCGCGCCTGGAGACGAGCACGTCGACGGCGCACACCGGAGCCGACGCCGCGGTCACCGGCCTGGGAACGAATGGCTCGGGCGTGCTGATCGCCGTCGTCGATTCTGGGATCGACTGGACACATCCGGATTTCAGGAACCCCGACGGCTCGACCCGAATCGCGGCGATCTGGGATCAGACGATCGTCGACGCGGCGCATCCGCCGCCCGCCGGATTCGGCTTCGGTGCGTACTATTCGCGCGTGGCGATCGATGCGGCCCTGGCCGGGGGTCCCGCGCTGCCGACGACCGATCTGTTCGGACACGGCAGTCACGTCGCCGGTATCGCGGCGGGAAATGGACGGGCCACGGGGCACGGCGTTGCGCAAGGCGCGTTCGCCGGTGTCGCGCCTGGAGCCGACCTGGTCGTGGTAAAGCTACTCGAAGGACCGTCCGGTGCGTTCTGTCAGGACTGCGACGTGATCTCGGCACTCGACTTCGTCGCCGCGACCGCGGAGGCCCTGGAGCAGCCGTGGGTCGTGAACTTGAGCCTCGGATACGATCTCGGCGCGCACGACGGCACCGAGCCGGAGGAGTTGGCGATCGATGGGCTCACCGGGCCCGGACGTCCCGGAGCACTCGTCGTGGTCTCGGCGGGAAACGCCGGCTCGTCGAATCGGCATTCGCACTGGGAGGGGTTGTTCCAGCAAGGCGCCACGGTCAGCACGACGTTCGACTTGCCAAACGGATCGACGACGAGCGGGCCAGAGAGTGATTTCATTCTCGTCGACCTCTGGTATTCAAAAACGGGGCGTGCAACGGTGACGGTCCGTACGCCACAGAACCAGGTGATCTCGGCCGCCTACGGGGTCGACTCCGGTATCGTCTGCACGAGTTCAGGAGCCGTGCAGATCGATGCCACCAACGTTTCCGATCCCGAGAACGGGGATCGCCAGGTCTTCGTTCAGATCTGGGATTCGAGCGCCTGCTCACCGGTGCGCGAGCCGCAAGCCGGGAGCTGGCGCATCCAGGTTATCGGCAATCAGGCGGGTCCGTCGGGAGAGGCCTTCGACGCTAGGAACATCACGAACACTCGCGGCCGCGACTGGCTCGACTTCGATTCCTTCAGCTTGGATGAGATGATCGGTGTACCCGGGGGTGCGCGGCAGTCGATCACGACGGGCTCGTACGTGTCGAAGCGCCAGTGGGTGACTGAGGGCGGAAGCACGCACACCGAGTCGGCGACCGGTCCCGTCGGGACGCGATCCGCGGTCTCCTCGCCCGGCCCGACACGCGACGGAAGATTGAAGCCCGAGATCACCGCACCGGGAGAGTGGATTGCATCGACGATCAGCTCGGCCGATCCGTCACCGCCGGCAGCGTCGATGACCGAGCGTGACGGTGAGCATGCGAATCTGACCGGAACGAGTCAGGCTGCCCCGCACGTCGCCGGCGTCGCCGCGCTGATCCTGGCCTTGCGGCCGGATCGGGACGCGCGCGAGCTTCGTGAGTCGGTGACCCGCGCGGCCCGGGTCGACGCCAGTACCGGCGCGGCCCCAAACAATTCGTGGGGTCATGGGAAGCTCCGCGCGCGGCAGGCGGTGCTCGAAGCGTTGGCGACGATCGAGCATCTCGGCGCCGCAGGCGGGGATGCCTTCACGGCGCAGGGCGACCCGGCTTTGGTGTCCTACTCGGTCTATCGCGGCACGCTCGATTCGATTCGTGCCGGTGACTACGGAATCTGCTGGGCCACAGGCCTTTCGTCCCCGGCGTTCAGCGACTCCGACGACCCGCTCCCCGGACAGGCCTTCACTTACCTGATTTCCGGCACCTACATCGACCCCGACTCCGCCGCGTTCGTCGCGGGCAGCCTCGGCCTCGATAGCCAAGGCACCCCCCGCCCAAACTCACATGTGTGTCCATGAAGAAAAAACTGGGGACAGGCACCGATGACGTCGAGCAGTTCACTCGAGCTGCCCAAGCTCGAGGATCAGGCGGAATCGTTGGCGAGTTCTGGGACTTCCTGCGGCACAACAAGAAATGGTGGCTGCTGCCGGTGATCGTCGTGTTGCTGCTGGTGGGCCTGATCGTGATCCTCGGAGGCAGTGCCGCCGCACCGTTCATCTACACGCTGTTCTAGTTCGTCGCCGCGGGGACTCGAGGTTTCGGCTGCGGGATCGTGATGTCGATTCTCTTCACCGTACCGAGCGACTCGACCGGACGATCGAAGTCGGTTGCTTGGCCCACGACCAAGAGTGTCAACCGGTCGGGGTGCACCCAGGCCTTGGACACGCGGATGACGTCGCCCAAGGTGACCCTCTCGATCTGTGCGCGATACTTTTCCAGGAAGTCCGCCGGCAGTCCGTAGTAGGCGTACGTGAATTGTTGCTCCAGGACTTCGCGGCTCGAGTCGAAGTTGAACACGAATGAGTTCAGGATGGATTCCTTGGCGCGGTTCAACTCGGCTTCGCTCGGCGGGCGGGCGAGCAGTCCGGCAACCTCCTCGCGCAATGCGTCGACCGACTGCGACATCGTGCTGGATTTCGTGGACAGAGCGACCGTGAACAAGCCAGGATAGGCGTTGGATGCCCCGACACCTCCGCTGACGCTGTAGGCCAGACCCTTTTTCGAACGGACGTTACTGAATAACCGCGCCGAGAACCCACCGCCGAAAATCTCGTTCATCACCTGGACCGCGAAGTAATCCGGGTGGTCGATCTTCATGCCCAGATGACCCATCCGAACGTAGGCCTGGGTCACGCCTTCTTTTTCAATGAACCAGATCCCGGGACGCGGCTCGCGCTGGTAGGCCGGCTCTACGACCTTGACCGGCGGACCGGCGGGCCACGAACCGAATTGACGCTCGATCTTCTTACGCATCTCGCCGGGCTCGAAATCGCCGACCACGCCGATGAACATGTTGTTTGGTTGGTAGTCGCGTCGATGCCAGGCGATGAGCGAATCGCGATCGATGGCGTCCAGTGTCGTGTGTTCGGTGAGTCGGGACAGCCCGGACGCCTCCCCGTAAATCAGCCGGCGGAATTCGCGAGTGGCGATCGCCGCGATGCTGTCGTTACGCCGCGCGATCCCCGCCCGGGCCCGCGTCCGTGCTACTTCGATCTTGTCCTCGGCGAATTTCGGATAGCGCAGGATCTCGTGGAGCAGGGCCAGTACATCGTCGAAATCTTGCGCCAGGCAATTCATCCGAGCGCTACCGAAGTCGGCCCCGACCGAAGTCTCGATGCGGGCCGCACGCTCGGCCAGGAAATCATCGACACGGTCACCGCTGCGTTGGGTCGTTCCGCCCTCGCGCAGAAGGTTCCCGAACAGGTCGGCGAGGCCGGTCTGCGCCGCGGGCTCCCAGGCCGACCCGGTACGTACCCGCACCAGGACGTCGATCAGCGGCAATTCGCGATCTGGGAGCAGAAAGATCTCCATCCCATTGGCCAGCTTGAACGTCTCCGGGCGGGCGATCCGAAAATCGGCCAGGGCCGGGTATCGGATTTCGTTCGGTGTCTTGACCTGGGCTTCCACCGCGGTCGCGGCCAGGCAAGCGAGAAGGGTCAGCCTGCGGTTCATCGTGCCGCTCCTTCCTGCGCGACCGCGCTGTCGTTGACGATCATTGCCACCGTCCGATTCGTCGGCACGAAGGTCTCGCGGGCGACGCGCTGGATGTCGGCGGCCGACACGCGATCGATGCGGTCGACCGCGCGGAACAACTCTCGCCAATCGCCGAAGCGACGGTGGTACTCCGCGATCTGTCGAGCGATTCCCATGTTGCTGTCCAGGCTGCGGATCAGGTCGGCCTTGGCTCGCGTCTTGACCATGCGCAATTCTGATTCGCCGGCCGGTTCGGTCTTGAGTCGCTCGAACTCCGCC
>JANNRU010000218.1:0-4310 GCA_031401755.1 Acidobacteriota bacterium
GGCGGCGGCGCACGCCGCCACCGTGACGCTTACGCCGACGAAGGACAACACGCTCTACGAGAGCGCTACGGGTGCTCTGAGCAGTGGGGCCGGACCCCATTTGCTGGTGGGTCGGACCGGGCAAGCGAGTTTCTCCCGCCGTCGAGCGTTGTTGGCCTTCGATGTCGCCGGCTCTGTTCCGGCCGGCGCCACAATCACGGGAGCCAGCCTGTCGATGCATGTTTCCCAGACCGGGGCCGGGCCAAAGTCGGTCGAACTGCGCCGCGCCGTTGCCGACTGGGGTGAAGGCACCTCGGATGCCTCGGCCAATCCCGGCGGCGGTGTCGCGGCCCAAGCCGGCGACGCAACCTGGATTCACACGTTTTCGGCAACGACGTTCTGGACCACAGCCGGCGGCGACTTCACGGCCACTGCCAGCGCATCGACGATGGTGAGCGGCGTCGGCTCCTACGGCTGGTCGTCCAGCGGAATGGCCGCCGACGTGCAGTCTTGGCTCGATCAGCCGGCGGCAAACTTCGGTTGGCTCGTCCTGGGCGACGAGTCGAGTTCCGGCACTTCAAAACGATTCGACAGTCGCCAGAATTCGGAAGCGGACGTCCGACCGATGCTGACCGTCGAGTACTCGCTACCGGCGGTGCCGGCGGATTCCCGATCGACCCGCATCCTGGTCGGTCTGCTGCTTGCCGGAGGGCTCGGTTTTGCGGTCTGGCGGCGCGCGGTGAGCACCGGGCACTAGGGCGCAGAGGACGGGACCGCCGCGCCGGGCTCACAGAAGCAGGACGATCCGAGCGCGACGTCGGCGGCGGCCCATACCGTGACAAAACGCGCCCGGACGACCTCGGCCTCCTCGCCGCGTCCCTGTTGGCGCAGACTGCGCGCAAGACCGAAGAGCGACCAACCATTGTCGGGAATTCGCACGAGATCCTCACGATAGACCGCCTCGGCCTCGCCGAAGCGACGGTCCTCCATCAAGAACGCGCCGAGCGCGTGGCGCACCGGCTGCGTCCAGGCCGGCGGCTCGTCGTAGCGCAGGCGATCCTCGCGCCGCACACCCTCGCGCAGCGCGGCGAATGCGGCCTCGCGGTCACCAGCCCGCCACAGGATCTCACCGTCGAGCAACGAGTCGGCAACACCGAGGAGATCCGACGCGGGGTTGGTCCCAAAGAACGCCCATTGCGGCACGCGCTCGCGAGCGCCGCGAAACGCGCGCTGCTCGGCTCGTGCATCGGTCACTTCGCCGGTTGCGGCCAACGCGACACCCCGCGCGAAGTGCCGCAACGCCCCCGCCACCGGAAGTGCCGGCGGCGGAGCGGGCTCGACCAGGATCTCCTCCCAACGGCCGAAGCGCATCAGGACCTCGAGCGGCAGCGCCGCGTATCCATCGGCCCACAAGGCGTAGTCGCACCACCACTGCGCCGGTACGCCCTCGACCAGATCCCGGATCGCTCGCGTCGCCAGTTCTTCGCGCCCGGTCATCATCGCAGCCCAGGCCAGCATTTGCGGGTTGTGCATCATGTAGAGCCGATAGAATCCCGGTTCGGGTCGTCGCGCCAGCAGCGCCCGATCGGCTTCGATCGCGCGCTGATTCGCCGCGATCGCTTCGGCCCATCTGCCGCGCCGCACGTCGATGTGCGACGGCATGTGCAACAGGTGGCTCGACGCCGGGGCGTAGTGGCGCAGTCGGTCGGCGGCCGAGTCGCCACGTTCGGGTGTCACCGAAGCCTCGATCGCGTGGATGTAGAGATGGTTCGCGAACGGATGCTCCGGACGGCGCGCTAGGACCGACTCGAGCAAGGCGACGATCTCCTCGGTGCCGGGCCGTGGCTGGCCGTCCGGCGTCCACAAATCCCAGGGCCGCAAGTCGATCAGCGCTTCGGCGAAGAGCGCCACGACATCGGCGTCGTTGGGGAAGCGCCGGTAGACTTCGCGCATGGCGTCGGCGTAGGCGCGGTCGAGGGAGCGGCGGTTTTCGATCGGAGGCGGAGCGTAGCGGCGGGTCAACGCATCGATCAAGGCCCGCTCGACTTCGGTCGCCCCCCGCGCCCGCTCGCGCGCCTGCTCGAGTGCGCGGAGCGCCGCGCGAGCGCGAGCTTCGGACACGCTCAGGTCGTTCAAATGCGGGCCGTTGGCCAGGGCCACGCCCCACCAGGCCATCGCGCAGGACGGATCGAGTTCGGCCGCACGGCGGAACGAGCGGATCGCTTCGTCGTGGTGAAAGGCGTAGAGCTGATTGAGCGCCTGATCGAAGTAGCGCTGGGCCAGCGGCTCGCGCGCGGTCACCGGCCGCGAGTAATCACCGAGTCCTTCGATCCGCGGCAGATCGCCCAGCGCCCCTTCGTTGAGTTCGACGGCGAGCGCGTCACGAGGGAATCCGGGGAACGGCAGCGGCTCGGGAGCGGCCTCGCGCCCGCATCCGGCGCCAATCAGGACAGTCAGGCCCAGGATGCTCCGGACCCGGCCGACGCTCATGCGTCCAAGAGAGTCACGAGATCCTCGGGCAAGTCCGTGAGTCGCTCGGGCCGATCGGGCGTGACGACGTAGGTGTTCTCGAGGCCGACCGGTCCGATCGTCGGCGTGAAGATCTTCGGCTCGACCGCCAGGACCATGCCGGACGCCAGCGGCTCATCGAACCGTTCGGCCAGGACCGGCCACTCGTCGAGTTCGAGGCCGACCCCGTGACCAAGAAAGCGAACGCGATTCTCGCCCCAACCCATGAATCCCTCAGGCTCGCCACGGGTTTCGATCCAACCGACGACCTCGTTCCAGATCTCCGAACAGCGCACGCCCGGTCGGAGCCGCGCTTCGATCTGCTGCAAGACCTCGCGACAAAACGCGTGCGCGGCGAGCGCAGGCTCGGGAGCGGTCCGGCCGACAAAGAAGGTCCGCGCGGTGTCCAGGTGGTAGCCGTTGTGCCAGCTCACCACGTCGAACATCACCGTCTCGCCGTGCCGGATCGGCTTCGCGCTTCCCCCAGCGGGAGCGAAGGCCGACGGACCCTCGCCACCGACGGGTCCGTCGAAGGCCACCGGGTAGCAGGCGCTGGCCCCGGAGACGACGACGGCGATCGCGACGTCAGCCGCAGCGCGACGCACACGGATCGAGCCCCCGTGACCGAGTTCGCGTAGCCGCGCTTCGACCCGTCCGGAGAGTTCGAGCTCGGTCATGCCGGCGCGGATCGTTCGCGGGACTTCGCGAAACATCGTCTCGACTTGGCGGGCGGCCGCGCGAAGCTGCTCGATCTCCCAGGTGCTCTTGGTCATGCGCAATCGGCGGATCGACCGAGAGACGTCGATGACCGCGAGGCCTTCGATCGCCTCCTCGATACTTCGTAGCGTCGCGGCCGAGGCGACGTCGAAGGCCAGGCCCAGCCGCCCACCGCGCGGGATGCGGCCGCGCAGCGCCTCGAGGAGACCTCGCCGTCCCGGGTGCACCTCCCCGACGAGCGGTGATTCCTCGAACGCACGGGGTCGACTCTTGCGCACGAGGTAGCTCGTGCGGCCGTCGGCACCGACGATCAGGGTGGCGTCCTGGGCCGATCCGGTGAAATAGATCCGATCGGCGAGGTGCTCGACCAGCGCGACGTCGACGCCACCTTCGGCGAGCGAGCGCGCCAGCGCCGAAATTCGACGTTCGATCTCCGAGCGCGGCACCGCGCCGGCCCTGTGCGCTTCGGGTTGGTTCATGGATCTCTACTCTCCGCGATCACGGGAATCTAACAGACACGGCCTGGCCGCTGTGAGTCAACCGACCTCGCGATGCCGAGAGCAGCCGACGAGATGATCGTTGACCATCCCAACCGCCTGCATGTAGGCGTAGAGAATCGTCGAGCCGACGAAGCGGAACCCACGCTGGCGCAGGTCCCGGCAAAACGCGTCGGAGATCTCTGAGCGCGCCGGCACCTCGGCCTGCTGTCGCCAGCGACTTCGGAGCGGGCGGCCGTCGACGAACCTCCACTGATAGGCGGCAAAGCTCCCGAACTCGGCTCGGACTTCCAGGAACGAGCGAGCGTTCGAAATCGTCGATTCGACCTTGAGCCGATTGCGGACGATTCCCGGATCGGCGAGCAACTCAGCGATCTTGCGCGAATCGAACCGCGCGACCCGCGCCGCATCGAATCCGGCAAACAGCCTGCGGTAGTTCTGGCGCTTGCCGAGGATCGTGAGCCAGCTCAGCCCGGCCTGCGCGCCCTCGAGCGTCAGCATCTCGAAGAGGTGACGGTCGTCGTGGGATGGGACGCCCCACTCCTCGTCGTGATACGCAACGTAGAGCGGATCCTCGCCGGCCCAATCGCAGCGTTTCCGACGCACGCC
>JANNRU010000219.1:0-3466 GCA_031401755.1 Acidobacteriota bacterium
GCTGACTATCACGACGATCCTAGAGGCGCTGGCGAACGTCGATAGGACGAGGCGCATCGAACTACCCCTGGATGACGGGCTGTACCCTCCCGCTGTTCTTGAGCAGGCAGCGGCCGGCTTTGTGGCACTGTGCATCTACGAGCGCGATGAGACGCGTCACCAACTTGTCCTCACGATTCCCGCCGACGTGAAGGAGTCCCCGCGTGCCATCGTCGGCGCATTTCTCAATCGTGCCCTACTCCACTCCGCGGCCCGAGCGCTGCAGGGATCCGGATGAGAAGTCAACTCTTTCGGGCCCCTGAGGACTTTCGCTCCGCTCGTTGTCAGGCGTATACGCTGCTGCCGTTCCGGTTCATGCGGTGGAATCCCGACGAGTTACTCATCGTCAACGAGGTCGGCGAGTATACGTTTCTCGAGAATGCCACCTTTCACCAATTCGTCGACGGCCTGCTTTCCAACAGCGCTCCCGCCTACTCCGACCTCAAGTCGCAGCACTTCCTTTCGGACTCCGATTCCACCGTTCCGGTAGAACTTCTCGCGCTCAAGTACCGGACCAAGAAACACTTTCTCAACGGCTTCACCCGGCTGCACATGTTTGTCGTCACGCTCCGCTGTGACCATACCTGCGCGTACTGTCAAGTCTCGCGAGTCACGGAGGACAAGGAGAGATTCGACATGAGCTCCCAGACGGCGACGCGCGCCGTCGGTCTCATGTTCCAGTCGCCCGCTCCAGAGATCAAGGTCGAGTTCCAAGGCGGCGAGCCGATGCTTAATTTCGAGATGGTCCGGCATATCGTCAACCTCTGCGAGGCCCGCAAGGAAGCGGCCGACAAACAAATCGAATACGTCGTCACAACGAATCTCTCTCGCCTTTCTGATACGCAACTCGACTTTCTTCGCGCGCACAACATCTGCGTATCCACTTCACTCGACGGACCAGAGGCGCTGCACGACCTGCACCGGCGCCGCCGCGGGGGTGAAAGCTATCGCACTACGATCGCAAACCTTCGACGTGTACGTGAAGCCCTGGGTCATGACCGGGTCGCGGCCCTCATGACGACAACCGAGGCGTCCCTCAAGTACCCAAAGGAAATAGTGGATGAGTACATCGGTCAGGGATTTGATTCGATTTTCCTCCGCTCTATCAGCCCGTACGGGTTCGCCACTCGCAGCGGTCTCGCCGCCGCGTATGACTCGCAACGATTCCTGGACTTCTACAAGGTCGCGTTAGCCCGTATTCTGGAAGTGAACTGCGATGGCACCGACTTTGTTGAAGTTTTCGCGCAGATTCTTCTGCGAAAGATGCTTACGCCATTCGCGACGGGCTACGTTGACCTTCAGAGTCCCGCCGGGGCAGGGATCAGCGCTGTTACTTACAACTACGACGGTTCGGTGTACGCCTCCGATGAGTCGCGGATGCTCGCCGAAATGAACGACACGTCCTTTCGGCTTGGATTCGTGACGGACACCTACGACGAATTGTTCGGGGGCGAAACCTTGCGCCGTATCGTTGACACTTCGTGTGCCGAAGCGTTGCCCGGCTGCAGCCAATGTGCTTTCGTACCGTATTGCGGTGCCGACCCCGTTTACCACTGGGCTACGCAGGGGGATCTTGTGGGGCACCGTCCCACGAGCGGTTTTTGTTCGAAAAACATGGGCATCATCCGACATTTGTTCGATTTGCTGCGCGGAGGCGACGAGTTCACCCGGAACCTGTTTCTCCGCTGGGCCACGATGTAACGCTGCATGCTGCGTTTGAGCACATACGGCAGACCGGCGATCCCGTTCCGCTCCACCGTCGTCGGGCGCGTCCGCAGAACGAGCGTCACGACTGGCACGAGGGACGAGGTTTTCGTTACGGACGGCGTGCCAACCCCAAAGGTGTGCCGTGGCTACACGGCCATCGCGACGACGGGGACAATCAGCCCATCTCAGGCGGCACGCCTTGATATGCCTATCATCCACCGCGTACCTTCCGTGGATCACCTTTCCCAGGGCGATGTCGTGGCGCTCGACCCGTCCGGCCACATTCGCACGTTGTACCGACGGGGTTCACGGCACAACACGCTCCTCGCTACCGAGCGATGTAACAGTTTTTGTGTCATGTGCTCCCAACCGCCGCGTGACGTCGACGAGACGGGCATCGTGGAAGAGCATCTTCGTGTCATCGAGCTGATGGACCCCGCCACAGAGGAGTTGGGGATCTCCGGCGGCGAGCCAACTCTACTTAAGGACGATCTCCTCCGCCTCGTCGAAAGATGTCGAGACCTCCTCCCCCGCACGGCCTTGCATATCCTCTCGAATGGACGGCTTTTCTACTACGGTTCCTTCGCTAGCCGCATCGCAGAGATTCGTCATCCCAACCTCATGTTCGGCGTTCCCTTGTATTCCGACATTGACTACTGTCACGATTACGTCGTCCAGTGCCGCGGTGCGTTTGATGACACGATTGTCGGCCTCCTCAATCTCGGCCAGCATCAGGTACCCGTCGAGATCCGCGTCGTCGTGCACCGCGACACATATGCGCGGCTTCCTGACCTAGCGCGGTTTGTATATCGCAACCTGACTTTTGCGTCACATGTCACCTTCATGGGGTTGGAGCCGATGGGTTTTGCCGCGGCGAACCTCCGAACTCTATGGATTGATCCGTGGGATTATCGTGACCCGCTCGAGAAAGCTGTTCTATTTCTCGCCCGCCGAGGAATGAACGTGTCGATTTACAATAACCAGTTATGCACCATGCCGGAATCGCTGTGGCCATACGGGCGCAAGTCGATCTCGGACTGGAAGAACGAGTATCTCCCGGTGTGTGAACAGTGTGACGAACGCGAACGTTGTTGCGGCTTTTTTTCTTCTAGCATTAGGCGAGTCACAAGTACACACATCCGACCGATTTGTCGGAGCACGTCGAATCCGGCGGTGCTTGGCTCGGAAACTGCCGAACCGTTTCTGTGATTTCCATTCTTCTAGTTGCTGCTTTGTGGATCACGTTTGCTGCCGTGATCGTCTTCCTTCATGTGTTCGCGTCACGTGCCGATTCTCGAGTACTGTGGGGTGTCGTGCTCTCGACGGTCGGCGTCTTGTACCTGTATCCGTGGTCCGGTGCGGTGTTCCACGGACTCGAGTATGAGGACGCATACGAGTACGCTGCCGCCGCACAGCTTTTGCCCAATAGGGACGGTTTTAGTTTTGCCAACCAGGCGTGCATTCTCGGCTCGGGCGCAGATTGCGAGTTGAGAGCCGCCCTGAGCCACCCCGTTGGCTACACCACGCTCATCGCCGCCGCGTATGGGCTTTTCGGGTATGACCCGCGACTCGCCTGTGTCCTGTCGGTAGGGTTTGCTGGACTCGCTGGTGCAGCAGCTTACACGTTGACGCTACGAATTACCGGGTCCGTCCTTGCCGCTATATGCGCGAGCTGCCTGTGGTTCGCGACGCCGTCCTGCGTAGTGTTGTCGGCTTCGTC
>JANNRU010000220.1:0-4966 GCA_031401755.1 Acidobacteriota bacterium
GCGTCAGCGGGACCGATACGCGATCGAATGATATGGAACCGCGCGTTAGGTGCGAGACGTGAGGCGACCAGCTCGAGATGGTCCCGCTCGTCGGTTCCGGCGAAGTGCATCGGCACTCCGACGACCGCAAGGCCGGTGCGATCGGTCGCGGCGTCGATGCATGCGGCGAAGAAGTCGAGGCACTCGTCGGTCTGGTAGTCGAGATAATGACGGTATTGGAATGCGAGGTAGTCCGCGCCCCGCTCGAGGCCGGCCAGGCTGAGCAGCAGACCGCGTCGTTCCGGGCTCGCCGGAGTGAGGGTCAGCGCGTCATCGCCCGTCGTACGTATCGGAAGCCTTGGATCGAGTTCGCGAACGTGACCTTCGCTCCGGCGCTCGCGTACCGTGATCTCACTGGCTCGGCCGAGCGCTTCCGTCAAGAGGGCCCGATCGGCCTCATCATCGAATCTGTCGATGCCTTGGCCGGTGATGGCCAGCGGTTGGGCCGCGATCAGATAGTCGAGGGATTTTTCGTAGAAGTACGACTTCCAGTGCCCGCACAGGTTTGCGCCGCCGCAATCGATGACGCCGTCCGCCGACATCAGACGTCGGAGGCCCTCGAGAAATGGCGCGGGGATGCCCGGAACGCTCTGGCCAGCCAGCAGGGGTTTGCGAACCGCCTTCAGGTCGTGGGCCAACAGACGGATCGCCTCGGGCCTGCTCATTGCGGGATCGATCACCGACAGATAGTGCTGAACGAGAAGTTGCAGGGAAGGCAGGATCGGAGCGTCGATCTCGGTCCTGAGTGGGCCGCACTCGGTCGGATTTTCGGCCAGCACGGTGATCTCTGACGTTGGGTCGAGCTCGCGCAATCCTCGCACTGTGGCGACAAGCATCGCGTCATCGCCCAGGTTGCTCGCGGAGATGCCGCTGAGCACCACGATCGAACGCGGGCGCGACGGGACCGCGACGAGTTGCTCAAAAGCACGTTCGACGCGCTCGACAAGCTCTCCGCCCGTCTCGTCACCAACGACGAAACGCGGTAGCGCATGGTCGGTAGAATCGGCTTTGACGAGGCCTTCGACGGTGGTGAACGCCTGCTCGATCCCGAGATCGGTCAGGATCGTGGAGGCGTACGGAGAAAGATCTTCGGGTGCCCCGTGGGGGAACGCGAACAGGCGTGGGCGAATCCCGAGTCGCGATTCGAGATCGTGGACCGAACCCTCGATCTCGGCGCGGACGGCGTTGGCATCCAGCCGGCCCAGTGAGGAGTGGTGGCGCGTGTGTGCGCCAATAGTGAAGCGAGGGTCGTCGGCGATCTCTTTGATCATGGACCAGGTTGCAGCCAGCTCACGGAGACTTCGACGCTCGGCTGGCGCGAGGTGTTCGAGCACTTGGTGCATCAGTTCGGCACGTTGATCGGCGCGGAGGAAGCGCCACTCGCGTTGCCGTTCGGCACGGGCCGGATCGTGCGCCAGGAGCTCCCACCAGAACGGGAGATCTGAGTCGATCCCGCCGGTGGCGACGAACAGGGTCGCCGGCAGATCGAGCTTGGCCAAGACCGGGAAGGCAAACTGATAATTGTCGCGATATCCGTCGTCAAAGGTCAAACAAACTCGCTGACGCGCGTCTCCTTCGTATCCACCGGCGAGCGCTTCGTCGATCGACAGGATCCGAAATCGCGCCGCCAGCGCCCGGAGTTGATCTTCGAAGCGGTTCTGCGAGATCGCCAGTCGAAACGGATCCGGTGCCGACGAACGGAGAACACGGTGCCAAGCGAGGATCGCCACCGGCGGCCTCGCCGAGACTTCGGTCTTTTGAGAGCCGGCTTGAGTTTCAGTGGCTCGCCGCATCAGGCAGGTGCTGTCACCAGAGCTGCTCTTCGTCCGCCGTGGATCGGCTTCGAGCTCGAGCGCGAGTGGCATCAGCCATCCCGGCCGGGCCCGCCGGGCGAATGCGTCGGTGATCTGGGCCACAAAGTCGACAGGTTCTTCACCCGGCCCGACAAACGCACCAGGCCAATTGGAGGCTTCTGTTTCCACTGCCGCTCGCGCCTGGCCTTGTGGGTCCTCGCCCAGGACGACGATTCGCACCCGCCGTCTGGAGACGATCTCCCGCTCTGCCCGAGCGCGCAGGGAGCCCAGGCACGCCGCTTGTCGTTGCTGGAGCGCCGCGGCTTCTGCGGGGTCGGCCTTGTCGCGGTGCCGCTCGTAAATCCAGGCATGGGCGTGCATGAATGGCGCCGATTGGCGTTCGCTCATGCGGATACCGTCGTGGCGCCGGTCGACGTACGAAGTCGGGACCCGGCTCTGGGCCACGCGCGTTCGGTCGCGCAGCCGGATCCAGAATTCCCAGTCTTCGTTGACGCGTAGTTGAGGATCGAATCCACCGACCTCGGCGACGAGGGCCCGCTCGTGCAGGACCGTCTGGACCGGCGTGACGTTCTCGAACAGCAATTCGCTCAGTTCGAACGGTCGGTAGGGGAACCGTTCCAGTCACTCCCGCTCGCCGGGCCGTGCCGGCCAATCGTGCAGCAGCGCCGCGGCCGCCGCGGCGCGCGCTCCGTGGGTTTGCAAGAGTGTAGCGAGATGCGCGACGTGGTGGGGGTATAGCTCGTCGTCATCGTCCAAGTAACCGACCCAATGGCCCCGCGCGGCGGCCAGGCCGGAATTGCGACAGGCGGCCAAGTATCGATTCGTGGTGTGGTTCCGCTCGACGATCTCGATGGCGTCGCGGAACTCATCGAGGATCGCCGCGACCGGAGATCCAGCGTCGTTCACGACGACGACTTCGATCGGGCGATACAGCTGGTGCGCGATACTGCGAAGGGCTCGTCGGAGCAGCACGGGTCGGTTGAACGTCGGCACTACCAGGCTGACCAAGGGTCCCGTGGCGACGCAGCACTCGTCGGCAGCCCAACGCTTCAGGTGGTTGGTCGCCTCGCGCGCGAGCCCGAGGTGCCACGCGGCGATGCCGGCTTCGAGCGGGGTCTTCGGGCACGCCGCGTCCCACAGGATCTCGTCGAACCGGCATGAGGCGAGCTTGTCCATCGCGGCGTCGTTCAATCGGAGATCTCCCGTAACCGCCCCAGCAACCCGCGTACCAGGAGTTGGAGCGGTCTTCGGCGGGGCTAGGCCGGATTTCCGACGCTCGAGCGGCGTTGCGGCCCCTGATTTGGCGAGAATTCGACGGTCAGAGGCGCGGCTCCTCGGCCGCCGGCGAGTCCCGGAGATCCGTGGATCAGCCCCGCAGGGCCCAGGCGGTGACCTCGGCGACCGAGTGCTGGAACTTTCGTCGGGTCTCGCGGATGACGAACTCCAGATTCCGGGGTTCATCGAGCATTTCGAATCGCGGACTCAGCAGATCGCGGAGCGCATCGAGCGTCGAGTAGGGTTCGCCGCCCTTGCGGATGCCGCCGAGCCAGTTCTCTACCTTCGTGAACTCTTCGAGCCAGGTATAGGGCGAAGCGATGACGAGAATGCCGCCCGGATTCAGCCGCTCGTGAATCGTCCCTAGAAACCGCCGAGGGTCGTTCAATCGATCGATGAGGTTCGCGGCCAAGACCAGATCGTAGCCAGTGAACTGGGGCTTGAGAATTGTCGCGTCGCCTTGGAAGAACTCGACGCGTTCCGCCAGGTGCGCCAGGCCCAGTTCGGACAAGCGCGCCTCGTGGTAGGAAACGATCTCGCCCTCCTCGATCAACTCGTAGTGCGCGATACCTTTTTCCTTGAGCTCTAATGCGACGCGGATGAAACGCGCCGAAAAATCGATGCCGGTGACATGTTCGAACTGTTTGGCGAGCTCAAACGAGGCTCGCCCCACGGCGCAGCCGAGGTCGAGTGCCCTCCGCCGGCCACGTTCGCGCATCTGATCGCCACAGAAGGCGGCGCATCGTTCCGAAAAATTGGGCACCCCGAAGTTGGACTTGCCGAAGTGAAACTCGCAGTATTGCGAAACGGCGGTGTCGGTCTCGTACATCGCTTTGGGTAGGGTCAGCGGCTGCTCGGCTTCGACGTAGCGAAATCCGGCGTGTTGCAAGAAGTGTCGTCGAAAAGCGTAGCGCGAGTGGTAGGTTGCCTCATTGCCGGTCGAGATCCAGGAGCCGCCCTTGATCAGGTTGTGCTGCGTGTCGAAGGTGGGGGCCGAAAAGTCGTCGTACCACGGGTGAACCTCGAAACCGTCGAAACCCGTGATCGGTGTCTCCGTCCACTGCCAGACGTTTCCGATCAGGTCGAAGAATTCGCCGAACTTGAACTGATTCACAGGGCACGGAGAGGTCCAATGCTCGAGATTGATGTTTCCGGGAGCTCGGTTCCAGTAGGGCTGATCGCCAATATCATGCGAGTCGCGCAGTCGATACCACTCGGCCTCGGTCGGCAGCCGGATCGACTTGCCGGTCTTGAGCGCGAGCCAGTTGGTGAAAGCCTTGGCCTCGAGATAGTTCACCTCGACCGGCCAATCCCAAGGCATGTCGATGATCTGGGCCAGGGTACGGAGCCGGAAACCTTCGGGAGCAGCGATCCAGAACTGGGGATGTCGAGCCCTCGTGTATCCGACCCAGCCCCAACCTTCGTGAGTCCAAAGCGCCTCTCGTTCGTAGCCGCGGTCCTCGACGAATGCGAGGAACTCGCGGTTCGACGCCAGGTATCGGCTGGCCGAGAAGTCCCAGACGTCGTTCTCCTGACGGCCGTACTCGTTGTCCCAGCCGTACAGCGGATGGTCTTTGGATTTGCCGAGCACGACGCGGCCGCCGGCGACGGGCACCAATACGTTTTTCGGCGCGTCGCCCGTTAACGGACAGATCGACCAGCCGGGGAGCGGCTGAACCATCTCTATCGGCAGCCGGCGGATGATCACCGACGACGTTTCGAGGTGGATTCTTTGGTGCTCGATACCCATCAGGATCGCCCAGAAAGGACTGTCCCAACGGATCGGCATCTCAAGCGGCAACGTCTGGATGACGCCGTCGACGAGGTTTCGCACGGCA
>JANNRU010000221.1:0-1973 GCA_031401755.1 Acidobacteriota bacterium
GGGCCGCCACGACCATAATGGCCGGCTTTGAAGTGTCGATAATTGGCCGGTTTTGAGGTGTTCACCGAGAATGGCCCGGAAGGGAAGCCCGGCCTCAGTTTTCAAGCCCTTTGCCGTGAGATCCGCATGAACTAGTGGAGCGATTCCCTTTCTCCGTTGCGCGGCGTCAACCCGCGAAGCAGAAGTAGGGACGGACGACGAAGAGACTGAAGGGCGCGCCGTCGGAGTAGATGCCGATGCACGGGGATCGCGTAGCCCGACGCGAACGGGACCGGCTTCCTCCGGCACCGCTACAATGCGCGCGAGCGCACTCGACGGGACATGGCGTCATCGTCGAAGGTTTCGAATTGCCCCTGATTTTCGATGACAATCACATCATTCCTGCCAGCCGTCCGAACGCCACGCGCCTCAGTCGTAATCGCCGCTTACAACGCGGAACGATTCATCTCCGATACAATCGCGTCGATTCTTTCGCAGGATTTTGACGACTTCGAAATTCTGGTCGTTGATGACGGCTCTACCGACGACACACCCTCCGTACTGACCCGGATAGCGGATCCGCGAGTAACGATTATCTCCACCGACAATTCCGGCGGACCTTCGCGTCCCCGCAATATCGGGCTCGAGCGAGCGCGCGGCGAATTCGTGTTCATCTTCGATGCGGACGACATCATGCTCCCAGGAAAGCTCCGGGAGAGCGTCGCGCTGATGACCACCCGGTCGGAGACTGGCATACTCTTCACTAATTTCCAGTCCATAGACTCCCGCGGTGCCGTCGTTTTGTCGTCGTTCTTGCACGACTACGAGACCCTCCATAAACTCCCCAAACAATCGATCTCTGAAAACGGATTCTTGGTCACGGGCGATGAACTGCTCGCGGGCCTGTCCCGGGCCAACTTCATCGGAACGTCGAGTGTCGTCCTTCGAAAACGCATCTTACAGTCCATCGGTGCCTTCGACGAATCGCTCACCTACGGTGAGGACTTCGATCTCTGGGTTCGAATCGCATCCCGCTATGACGGCATCTTTCTCGACAAGCCCCTGCATCAGTATCGCGTCCACGGCGCATCGCTCTCGGTGTCTAACTATCGTCAACGCCTCGAGAGTCTCCTCCGTACCCATGAGAAGCATCGCTGTGACGCGCGACTTCCCTCGGCCTTTACGGCGGCGAGCCATCGCCGTGCGTCAACGCTCGCCGTCGAAATAGCGAAGCAATGCCTGCGCGAACGGCTTCCTTCAGCAGCTCGACGCTACACCAGACGATCGATCGCGCTCTCGCCATGGGGATATCAGGGATACGTTCTCTACCTGCTCGGTCTCTTGCCGTCGTCGGTCTGGGGCTACCTTGGACCTACCAAATACCCGAGAGCGGCCAGCCGGAAACACTCCCTGGACGTCGAGTAGCGGAACAGCGGAAACCTGACCTCGACGGGGGCGATCCCGAACAATCGGGTCATCGCTTGAATTCCAACATTGACGTCGCCGACCAAGAAGTCTTGAATCGCCTTCTCGTGCTGTTCGTATTTGAACGGGCTGAGCAGCCAGCGCTGTCTTGGACTCACTCGATCGGCGAGGCCCTGAATGCGTTCCCAGGCCGCCTCTACTCGGGCGGTCAGCGAGCCCGCCCCATAGTGGCTGCTTGGTAGGCCAAATACTCGCGGGTATAGAGCTTGAGTGATTGCCTTAAAAAGCGCGCGATCAAATCGGCATTGCCTTGGCAACGAAAGGAAGAAGTCCACGAATTCCACGTTGATGAATGGCGTGTCTACTCGGACTTGATGGTGCGTTCGATGATAGTGAAACAAATGCGTGATCAAATTGTTCTGACGCTGCTGAATTCTCCAGAACTCATGAAAGCAACCCCGGGCGCTACTTGATTCGGTGAACGCTTCGAACGTCGCCTGGAGATCATCGAGGATCTCGAACTCGTGCATGGTAACCAAGTCGGGGTAGAGGGTCTTGCCGTAGTGACG
>JANNRU010000222.1:0-5041 GCA_031401755.1 Acidobacteriota bacterium
GGAAAACCCGCCGTACGGAATTTTAGGGGGAGCGATGGAAACGTGGCCCACGGTGGAAATGTGAGCCCACCCCGCAACCGAAAGGGCGGGACTGGTAACCCTCCACCTACCGATCAACGCGCCATCGCTCTACCCGACCGCGCCCGGCATCTCGGGCCCCGGGGGCGCGTATTGATTACGGAGGCACGCACCGCAGTTGCCGCACCAACCGCCACCACCGGAGTCAAGCATTCCCATGTTTCCGCACTGGGATCCGAAGCTCCCTACGCAGTTCCTAGTCGCGGCTACCAAGGCGCAGACGACCCGGCCAAACGCAACAATGGCCCCCGCTGTGATGATGACCAGCACCCAGCCAGGAGTCGTCGGCGGCGCCCCGTCGATCGGCTTGACCGTCAGCCGGGGAGTTAGAATCGTGCCATCGGGGTTGTAGAGACTGACGCGCACGCCTGCCTCACACCAGAACGAGATCTCGTACCGACTCGGCGCCGACGGGGGACCACAAACGCCCTGCCGGACCGGACTCGAACACGGCTGTCGCCGCCGAGCCCACAGGGCCTGAAGTGCCCGAGATCGAACACCGACACACCGCCGGAAACGAACTGCGGACGAGCGGAGGACTCTACCGCTCTTGTCCAGCCGGAAGCCGTCGCACGCGCACCCGCGCAGCCTCGATGACCGCGAAATGTCCCGACCAATCGGACCGGCCGTCAAGAGCCGAGACCACCCAGCGCGCCAAAGCATCGGGTTCGATCGGGCGCATGCGGAACAGGACCACCC
This sequence comes from Acidobacteriota bacterium, assembly GCA_031401755.1. GTDB lineage: Bacteria > Acidobacteriota > Polarisedimenticolia > Polarisedimenticolales > Polarisedimenticolaceae > JANNRU01. Next base: position 778 of record JANNRU010000222.1, read on the forward strand.
CGCAACTCGCTCTCGTTCCGCTTCGGAACACCAGGGCCCCGAAGTCTTTGTCGAACGTAAGCAGCACGCGCTGCTCGCCAAGGGCCCGCGCGAGAACCGCGTCATCCGGACTTCCCGGCGCCTCGACACGAACCCAGCCTGTATCGTGGCCGGAGCGCCGCAAAGCTTGGACGGCGATCAGGGGAAAGTTCTCGTTGGCCAGAAAACGCATTCGCCGCAACTACGGGGCGGCGAGTGGGTAAACCCGCTCGCCTTGCAAAATCTCTGTCGCGTAGGCAAGACACGCTCGGATGTCTGCCACCGAGAGCCCGGGATAGTTCTCGAGGATCTGTTCGTGGGTCCAGCCGTTCGAAAGTAGCTCCATCACGAACTCGACGGCTAAGCGCGTGCCTTTTATCACCGGCTTACCCACCAGCACCGCAGGGTCCACTTCGATCCGGTCTCGCCACTCCACGACATCCTCCCGAGATGATGGCACCCGGCCTTGCGAGCCCATCATACCTCATCGGTCGCGGAACCCCGGCCGGTGTCGCTCGACCGACGCCGCCTTGCCCGGACCCAGGTCCGAAGCCGCAGAGCGCAACCGCATTGCGCCGGATCGAGCCGCCGACGCCCGTGTACGCACGGCACACTAGCGAGTCAGTGCATCACGATCCTGTGGCGTAGGTCATGGGACCGAACCCGCGCAGAAGCGACACGAACGGTCCCCCGACGGTGTTGTTACGGCAGCACGAGATCCCGTCCCGGCTCGGCGCCGACCGTCGACTGCCAGCTTCCGGCCGGACAATCTGGGCGAACCAGGTAAAAGAAACCCGATCCGGCGCCGGGTTGTGCGGCGTCCGAAAGCGCGCTCGCGTGCGGCAACGCTTGCACGACGTCCGTCGTGTACGTCCCGACCGCGGAGAGCGGACCCCGAGCGTAAAGGACATCGACCGGGGTAGCCCAATCAAACGCTTGCGCGTTCGTCGCCAGCAGGGTCTGGCCCAGCGCCGCCGGCCCTTGCGCGGGGTTCGGCGTGTCGGCGCAAGTGTCGCAGACATCGCCGACCTGGTCGCCGTCGGCGTCTTGCTGGCCGCTGTTGGCCTGCGCCGGGCAGTTGTCAATCACATCAACGACCCCGTCGGTGTCCGTGTCCACGGCATCCAGTGGGTCGATCTCGAAGATCCCGGTCGTATTGTTCGCTTCCTTGAACAGAATCTCCTCCTTACCGTCGCCGTCGTGGTCCCCAGCGACGAGCGAGAAATTCGTCACATGGACGGTCGTCCCGAGCCAGACCTCCTTCCAAGCGTTGTCGCCCGTGTTCTTGTAGATCGAGACCCCGGTCTGCAGCGCGAACACGATCTCCCGCTTCCCGTCGCCGTCTACGTCCGCGATCGTGGCCCGAATCGGTGACTCCAAGTTCACTGGCCTCGTGAAGGTCGTAACGACCTGGTAGGTATTGTCCGCGGTCGATTCGAACAGATAGAGCAAATTGATGAACGGATCGCTTCCGGCCGAAATGGTCTTCAAGCCCCCGACAAGAAACTCTCGCTTCCCGTCGCCATCCAGATCGCCGCCCTCCTCGAGCACCTCGGGGTTCACCGCTTGACCGTCCGTGTGAATCAAGGTTCCGCTCCACACTTCCTGAAATGTATCGTCGCCCGTGGCTTCGACCATACGGCAGATTCCTGTTCGGCAGAAAACAATCTCATCACGACCATCCTGATCGAGGTCGTTCATGACCTCCAGCGTCTGGAATTCTCCTGGCAATGTCAGGTTGTAGATCTGCTCGTAGCTGTTGTCCCCTGTGTTCTCGAACACGGCCAGCGCGACTTCGACAAATCCCGGAGCATAGCCACTGAAGACAATCTCCGACTTGCCATCTCGGTCCGTGTCGGCGATCTTGCCGCCGATGAGTTGCCCATTCCAGCCAGGCGATTCCCAAACCGGCGTCGCCGTGGGGTAGCCGTCGGGAGTCACGCTCTCGTAAATCCTCAAGTGACGGGTGAGGATTGCCCCATAGACCACCAAATCGCTCAAGCCATCGCCATCGGCGTCCCCCGCATCCAGCGGCAGGGCAAACGCACCATTCTGGGTTCCTCCGGGCAGGGTGAGACTGTGGGCCAGGGTAAAGACGCTGTCTCCGGCACTCTCGTAGATTTCGACCAGCAACCATGGGCTGCCACGACGTAGGACGAACTCCCGCATCCCGTCGTGATCTAGATCGAAACCCTGGGCGCGGGCCATCAAGAGGCGGTTCAATGGAACCGTGGCAATCCGCTCCATCTCGATCGATCCCGCTGCCGCGACGCACAAAACGAGGACCACCGGCACCGAGACCCGGTACGCGCGGCGGCGATTGACTCCAGCCGGTTCGCCACCCCGATCCGCCCCAAGACTCACGGCTTCGTCTCGGCCCAGTGCGGATCTTCGTTACTCACCTCATCCGCACCCATGGTGAGGGGGATCAGATTTGAGCCGTCATCGGCATTCATGCGGTAGACATCCCAGTCCCTTCCGACGACGACACTCTCGCGGGTGCTCGCGAACGTGATCGAGAGACCACCCGGAGACCAGGACGGATAGTCGTTGCGCACGCTGGAGGCGGTGGCCGTCAGCGTCGGTCCTAGATCGGAGAACTGGTGAGCGCAGCATGCTTGCGCGCACAAGGGAATGCGGTAGATCTTGCGCCCCTCGTAGTTCCCCGGCTTGTAGGCCGAGAAGACGATGTCCTGACCGCCCGCTCCGTCGGAGTGACAACTCGGCCAATAGAACAGCACCGCGTCCACAGTGCCGTTGCACGCCGGCGGTGGCCCGGGATCGACGTTGTTGACGCACGTCACCGCGCGCGCGAGCGGCGGGGTGGGACCGGGGAAGCCCTCGCCATCCTTGCCCACGATGTGGATCTGGTAGTCCGTGCCAGGGTTACTCGGACATGAAGGCGGAAATGGGCACACCGGCGGTGAAACTGTTCCACACGGCGCCTTGCCTAACAGATCTCGAATGAAGATGATCTGGTCCCCGCACCACTGCGGATTCTCGTCCGCGTACGGGTGATAGGTCAACCGCACGAGCTCCGTTCCGTTCAGTTTCATCCGGTAGATCTCGTCGTTGCCGTCCATATCGCTACGGAAAACGATCCGGTTCGACGCGTAGATCGTCGAGCCGCAACTGGGCTCGTGCTCGTTGCTTCCCGGCGTGTTCGGCGTCAGGTTCGTCGGTGCGCCGCTGCCGTTGAGATTGGCGACCCAGATGTCGAAGTTGCCCGGCGAGTCACGGTCGCTCGAAAAGACCACCTTGCTGCCGCAGATGACGGGATACTCGTCTTCGGCCGCGTCATTGGTGAAATTCACCTGACTCGAGCCGTCGTCGTTCATCGTGTAGACCTCGGCGTTGCCGTCGCGGTCCGTGTGAAACGCGATTTTCGCCGCGTGGCTGTACGCCGCGAAAGGCGCAACAAGAAGAATCAAGAGTAGGATGGCGAACCGAAACCTGCCCGAAACCGGACCCGCTATTACCGGGGAAAACCTAGAGAGAGAGAGAACGCATCGCCCCGCACCTCCGCTCGCGTCGAATCGACGCTATGGCTCGTCAATGCTCCCTAAGTACCCCCGTTCGACGGAATTGTCAATCCCCAAGGTGTCCGGCCCTAATTCTGCCCCCCACCCCCGAAGTCGACCTGGGGAACCTCCCGGGATTCGGGCGCCGCCTCGAAGTACTCGCGCGTGGTGAAGCCGAAGAGATTCGCGAATAGGTTCGTCGGGAACTGCTTCAGTGTGGCATTGAAGTCACGAACCGCGTCGTTGTAACGCTTGCGCTCGACCGCGATGCGGTTCTCGGTCCCCGCCAGCTCATCTTGCAGGGCAAGGAAGCTACGATCGGCTTTCAGTTCGGGGTAGGCTTCCGCGATCGCGAGTAATCGCCCGAGCGCCGAACCCAAACCGTCGTTGGCCCGCGCGGCCTCGGCCGGACTCGTCGCCCCGGCGAGCCGGCTCCGTGCTTCGGCGACGTTCTCGAAGACCTGCCGCTCGTGCGCTGCGTAGCCCCGAACCGTCTCGACCAGGTTCGGAATCAAGTCGGCGCGCCGTTGCAGAACGTTGTCGACTTGCGCCCAGGCGGCATCGACGCCCTCGCTCTGGCGCACCAGCGAGTTGTAGCGACCGACGCCACAACCGCCGAGCCCGAGCAGCAGCACCAAGAAAACGACGCCCGCGATCAAACACCCGGTCTTCTTCACCGAATCGACTCCGCAGTAGCGCCACGAAAACGATCGACCGCTTCGGCC
>JANNRU010000223.1:0-29112 GCA_031401755.1 Acidobacteriota bacterium
CTTGCCGTCGATCCAGGCCTGTGGCGAGATGGCCGAAATAACCGACTCGGTCACGCGCAGTTGTTTCTCGCCGGTGATCCCGGTGAACAGGTAGGCCATGCCGGTGAAGATCGCCAGCAGCAGGATGCCGATGAAAGCACCGGCGGTGACTTTCTCCGCCGTGTCGCGCCGGCCGCGCGCCGGGTCGGTGAAACGCACTTCGAGCGACGCCGGGACGAGGATTCGCTCGAGGTCCGCCGGGGTGAGTCCCGATGCGGCGAGCCGCTCGCGACGCACGGTCTCGCCGACGAGGGTCACAAGCTCGGCGCGATAGCGCGGATCCTTCGTCACGAGCAATTCGAACGTGCCGTCGGCGCGCCGGCTCAGGATGCCCTGGACCTCTCCGCCCCGGAGCGCTCGCGTTCGTGCCTCGTCGTCTGCCGCCGCGGGCACGAAGCGGATCCGCCCGTCGTCGGGAAGCTCGATCGCGACTCCCGCGAGAGCGACGGTCACAGTGCGACCTTTCGAACCGGCGACCATTGTGAAACCGGTCGAAGCCAGGGCCATGAGCAGGAAAAATCCGAAACTTACGATCTGATCCTTCCACTTGAAGTAGCGGCGGAACTCCCAGCCGGCGACCGTGGCGACCTGCCGGAGGTGCGTCACGCCGTACGCTTCTCTGCGCGCGCGTTGTCTTCGCGGACCACTCGGACGAACACGTCGTGGAGGGTTGGAGTCTCGGTGGCGACACTTCGCAGCGACGCTAGCGCGGCGGTTCGTGCGAGAAACCCCGATGTCGATGCACCTGCGCGTAGCAAGACCCGCAGTGACTCGCCCTCCGTCGCTACTTCCTCGACGTCCGGGTCGGCTTGGAGAGGCGGCGCGTCGCAGCCCGGTTCGAGCGTCAACCGCAGCCGCGGACGCGGGTCGAGGTGTCGCTGCAGCTCGGCCAGCGAGCCGGAGAGAATCTCGCGTCCTCGGTTGAGCAGCAACACACGATCCGCCACGCGTTCCACGAGGGCCAGCTGGTGCGCCGAGAGCAGGATCGTTGTCCCGTCCCGTTTCAGTTCGCGGACGAGTTCGAGAAAGAACTCCTGGCTCAACGGGTCGAGCCCGGAGAACGGTTCGTCGAGGATGGCCAACGTCGGCCGATGGAGCACGGCGGCGACGAACTGCACCCGCTGCTGGTTACCCTTGGACAACGCGTCGAGCCGCTCGTTCTTGCGGTCCGCGAGACCCATGCGTTCGAGCCAAGCCTCGGCGCGGGCTCGCGCCTCGAGCCGTTCGAGACCGCGCAGCATTCCGAAGTAGACCAGCGTCCGCAGCAGCGGAACTTCGGGGTAGAGGCCCCGGTCCTCAGGCAGGTAGCCGGTGTGAGCCGCCGGAATGCGATCGGCGGCTTGGCCGCCCACGAACGCCTCGATGCGACCGGCATCCGGCCGAATGATACCGACGAGCATGCGGACCGTCGTCGTCTTGCCCGCCCCGTTCGGGCCGAGCAGCGCGAAGACCTCGCCCGGTCGCACCTCGAACGACAGCCGTTCGACGACCAAACGTCCGGCGAAACTCTTGGAGACGTCGTCAAAGCGGGCCAGCGGGGGGCTCGTCATGGGTTGCTCGCGGGTCGGCGCCGGCGGACGATCATACTCGCGCGCGACGCGCAAGTTGAAGGTGCCGTCGCGTGCCCCGGTTCGCCACCGTCGACCGCGACTCGCGACCCGGCGCAGACAATCCCGCGCGGCGCTCAGTACCGTCGGCCATAGATCTCGTCGAGACTCATCCCCTTCAACCGCTCGACGAACGCAACCAGGTGCTCGATCATCAGCCGCCAGATCTCCTCGCCTTTTTCGCGCGTCGCCAGTGTCGGATCGCCGAGGACGCCGCTGGACGAGATCTTGGCGGTCTGTGCGTACCAGTTGACGCTTTCGGCCGAGCTGAAATCGAGATAACGACTCGAAAATCGTGGCACGGCGCGCTTGGCCTTGTCCATCTGCACGAGCTCCGGACGCGTGGCCAACGTCGTGCTCGTTTCCGTCTCGCCGGCGTGGGCGTCATTTGAAGCCTCGATCAATTTTGCGATCTCGGCGTCGCTGGTCTCGCCCGTATCTACGCAGGTGAAAATGCGCGCGTCGCGGCTGATCAACTGTGCCGCAAACTGCAAGGTCGGCAGGTTTCCGCCGTGGCCGTTGATGATCACGAGCTTGGTGATTCCGTGACGAGCCACGCTCATTCCGACCTCGTAGACCAGGCGCGACAGGGTCTCGGGCGTGACGCTGATCGTTCCTGCGAAATCGTCGTGGTGGTGTGAGACCCCGTAGGGGATCAGCGGGAGCACCAACGGCCGCGGGAGCGAACAGCCCTCGGCAACCCGCCGTGCCAAATACTCGGCGTCCCAGGCATCGACATCCAGCGGCAAGTGCGGTCCGTGTTGTTGTTCGATTGCGCCCACCGGCAGCATCGCCAGGTCGGTCTCGCGAAACCGCGCCCGTGCTTCGGGCCAGGTCATCAGCGCCAGTGCGTAGTCGCGCCGTGCGTCCGGAGCCGTCTCGGACGCCGCTCCGGGGCCACCCGCGGCTTGCGGAGACTCGAAGGCAAACGGACGGAGCAGGGACGGATCGCGTAGCGGATCCCATGCTTGCCAGTGTCGCCCTGCGCGCCGGACCGCACCGCCGGCGTGCTCGAGCAGGATTTCAAACAGCGGTTTCCTGAGGTCGCTGGGGATCGCGTCGATCGGCGAGCGTTCGGGATCGAAACGCAGTTGCAGCACCTCGGGCCGTTCGCGCGCCGCCCCGGCGGGTAGCCCTTCGACCCGACCCTGTTGCGCGAGCAGCCACATCAGGTGCTGCGCGCCCTCGGCCTCTTGGTGCAGCGTCTGGGTCGCGAGCGCCGCCAGGCAGGCCTCGACCTGCTCCGGCGTGTAGCCGCACTGCGTCGGGTCGCCGCCCGTGGCGACGAGCATGCCCACGACGCGGCGGCACTTCTCGCAGCGGCCGCAGGGATGCACGCGCTCGTCGTCTTCGAGGTGGGTCGCGTGGCAGGAGACCTGGTGGATTTGCAAGTCCGGGTAGCGCTGGGCCAAGACCTTCTGGATCAGCAACTCCGAGAGTGGGCGTAGGATCGAGAACTGGCTCGCCCGCCAGCCTTTGCGTCGATAGTAACGGCTCATGGTGCCGTCGAAGTAGCGGCTCTGATCGAACAGACCATTGTAGTGCGGAATCTCGCGAAACGAGCGGCGCTCGGTCGTATCGTACTCGTCACCGATGACGATGCGGGCGCAACCCCGTTTCTTGGCCAGCGGAATCGCGGCGAACAGGAAGACGGCCACCGTCCACAGCCGAATCGGATAGGCGTCCGAACGTATCGACGCGAAGTCTTCGCGGATGAACGGAAGCTGCCGTAGCATCCAGGTGAAGACGCGGTCGGAGTTGGTCCAGACCCGCGCGGTCTCCGGGAACCTCGAGTCGAACCAACGGTAGGCGTTGAGCGCTGTGTACCAGTGCCGCCCCGACTCGTTGACGTAGACCGGGTGGACCTCGCGGCCCAGTTCGCGCAGCAAGCCGAAGGTCAGCAGGCTATCCTTGCCGCCGCTCGACAGCACCAGGTGGCGTGCGGCCTCGGCGGGCCAGCGGCGCCATGAGCGCGGAACGATCGCCTCGGCCGGGTTGGGAAACACCAGGCGCGCCAGCAGGAAATCCTCGAGCCGCTCGGGCGGGAAATCCGCGAATCCGCCGACCAGGAACGGGTTCGGCTCACAGAGTTTCTTGACGTAGATCTCACGCGCCGTGTTGCGCGCCATGTCGGTGAGAAAACGGCGATCGACGTCGTCGAACTCGCCGAGAAAGACGATCTCCTTGCAGAACAGGCCGTAGTTCAACGCGACCTGGGCGCCGATCATCGCGGCAAGATTGGCGGTCCCGGTCTCGTCTAGATCGAAGACGGCCTCCTCCCAGCGAAAGGCGAGTTCGATCGTCTCGACCGTACCCGCGCGCGTGACCGTGTAGGGCACGGTCAGGCGTTGCGGCTCGATCACGGGTGGGCCGACTTCGAGCCGATCGAGAACCTGGAATCGTTCGCGGATCGTCATCGTCTGGGGCCAGGGGTTCCGTCAAGCCACGGACGCAGGGCATCCACGATACGGTCGGGCCCGTCGCGCAGGAGATCCGCGGCGGGCAGTCCGGTCAAGCGTGTAATCGCTTCGCAGGCCGGCGCGATCTCGTTCGGCGCGAGGCCTTCATGGTTCACGGCGACGGCGACGACCGGTTTACCGGAGATCAACTCGACAACTTGGATCTGTTTGGGGAGCGGGTCGAGCGGCCAGCCCGGAAAGCCGTCGTACTCGCGTCGCGCCGGAGCGTGCTGCATCAGGACCACGTCGGGGCGCGTGGCCGCTAGGATCTCGAAGCCGCCGGGATAGGCCGGGTTCAGTAGACTGCCTTGTCCTTCGATCACGATCGCGCGCGGGCGGGTGTCGTTCCACGCGTTCCAGACCGCGTGCTCCAACTCGCCGGCGACGAAATCGTTGATCAGCGCATCGAGGACGATCGTGTGTTTCGCCCCTTGAAGCCACGCGGTCTGCCCCGTGCCGACGAGTTCGGCGGGGTAGCCGGCGCGGGTCAATCCGTCGACTACGAGCCACGCGGTGGTGCGCTTGCCGACCGCCGAGTCGGTGCCCAGAACCGCGATCTTCAGCGCCTCGACCTCGCCGATCTTGCCCGAGAAGAAATGGAGCGCGGAGCGTGGCGGGGTGCGGCGAACGTCGCGCAGTCGAACGCCCCGTGTCGCCGCGCGCGCCGCGATCTCCGGATCGTCGCCCAGCAGATCGTGCAGGCCCGAATCGACGTTCAAGCGCAGGTCGATCGCGCGCAGGACGTCGACCCGTGCTTCGGCCGGAAGGCGCCCGCCGTCCGGGGCCAGGCCGATCACGAAGTGGGTCGCCTCCCGGCCTTCGGATCGCGCGGCCGCGTGAGCCTCGTCGAGCGTGGCGAAAATCGGGATCCCGCGTGCAGTTCCGTCGAGCAACGCGGCGGCGTCCGCACCGGCGTGACGGGAGTCGACGACGGAGAGGATCTCGTAGCGCCGGGTACGCCGGACCAGCCCATGCGCAGTCTTGCCATTGGCGGTCCCGAAGGCACCCTGGCAATAAACGATCGCCCGCCCCTCGGGCAAGGCCGTCATGGCCTCCGGCCCGTCAGCACGACGACGTAGCGGTCGCCGGGAAGCGGCTCCTTGCGATGTCGCTCCATCAGCACGGCGAGCCCGGCGGTCGAGGCGGGCAGGACGTTGAGGCCCTGTTTCTCTCGGGTGATCCGGGCCTGGGTCAACATGTCGCGGTCGCTTGCGTCCCCGGCCCAGCCGCCGCTTTGGCGAACGGCTTCCAGCGCGAAGTCGCCGTCGGAGGCATGCCAGTTGATCAGGGGCTCGTTGACCTCGGTCTCGCGGATCGCGCGCGGGTCGAGATCTTCGCAGCGCGGCAGGCCGCGGCGCACGGCCTCGACGATCGGATTCTTGCGGTGCGACGAGCCGGCGACCATCCGCGGGACACGCGAGGTCCGACCCCGACGAAACAGGCTGACGAAACCGCGGTAGATCCCGGCGAGCGTCGTGCCGTTGGAGACGGGGACCGCGACCACGGAAGGGGCATCGCGCAACTCGTCATAGATCTCGTTGGCGATCTCACCGTAGGCCTGGAGTTGCAACGCGGTGTTCGATCCGCCCGGGTTCGCATCGTAGAGCTCGTCGGTGAGGGCGCGGGCGCGGGACTGGAGGACCGCGTTCTCGTAGTCCCCCGGGACCCGGACGATCTCGGAGCCGGGGAGGCTCATTTCGGCGAGCCGCCGGGTGCTGTAGCTCTCCGGTATGTAGATGATGCAGCGCAGCCCGGAAAGCGACGCGGCCAGGACCACTGCCGCCCCGTAGTTGCCGCACGTGGCCAGGGTCACCGTGTCGTAGCCGCGGCGCAGCGCGTCCCGGGCTTGGGCGAAGGCGATCCTATCCTTCTGCGTGCCCGACGGGTTGTCGCCTTCGAATTTCAGGTAAATCTGGCGCAGGCCGACCTCCCGTTCGAGGTTGCGCGCGCGGAGCAACATCGTGTCGCCCACGTCCGAGTCCATGATGTCCTCGAACGCGGCGAGCCGGCGCTCCAGCGGCTGGCCGAGGTCGGCGGCGATGCGCTGCAGTTCCCGAAGATCCACGCCCTCGGAGGGCGGGGACGCCACGGCGCCGTCGAGCAGGGACAGCTCGACCAGGACGTCGCGGAAGTTCGTAGTCTCGGCCGGGAGTTGATCACGAGAATCGGGCATGAGCAGGCTCCTCCTCGACGGACACTCGGCCTCAAACGAGCAGGGCCGCCGATCGACGACGCTATTATATAGTGGCGTTTCGCGGAACCGTATCCGCGCGAGACCGGTGATGTCGAAGCGCAAGCGCAAACACAGCCGAATGCATCGCGTCCCCCAGCGCCGTCCGGGCAGCGCACCGGGGTCGATCACGGTCGACCCCTCCGCTTCGCCGACGTCGATCCGCGTACTCGCGTTCGGCCCGGATCGGCTCGAGGAGCGAGATCTGGCCGATGTCGAAGCGCTGGTCCAGGTGCGGGGGAACTGGCCCGTGACCTGGATCGATGTGGCCGGCTTGGCCGACACGGACACGATCCAGCGCATCGGAGCGATACTCGACCTGCACCCGCTGGCCGTCGAGGATGTTCTCCATACCCACCAGCGCCCGAAGGTCGATTACTACGGCGAGTCGTGTTTCGTCGTCGCCCGTATGCTGTCGCGCGAGGAGATCGGTCGGGGCGAGCAATTCAGCATGTTTCTCGGACCTGGGTTCGTGGCCACGTTCCAGGAGCGGGCCGGGGACTGCCTGAACCCGATCCGCGAGCGCATCCGCGCCGGGCGTCCCCGTATCCGGGGAGCCGGGGCGGACTACCTGGCCTATTCGATTCTCGACGCGATCGTGGATGAACACTTCCCGGTCCTCGAGCACTACGGCGAGCGCCTGGAGCAGTTGGAAGACGCGGTCATGGCGAACCCCGAACGCGACGTGATCCGGCGGGTTCTCGAAGTCAAGCACGATCTGGTCTCGATGCGGCGGGCGATTTGGCCCCTGCGCGAGGCGGTGAACGAGCTTCTGCGCGACGGCGGTCGACTGCTCACCGAAGAGACCAAGGTCTACCTGCGCGACACCTACGATCACACGATCCAATTGATCGAGCTGACCGAGACGTTTCGCGAGTTGGGCGCGAGCTTGATGGATGTCTATCTCTCGAGCGTCGCCCAGCGAACGAACGAGGTCATGCGCGTGCTGACCATGATCTCGACGATCTTCATTCCGCTGACTTTCTTGGCCGGCATCTATGGGATGAACTTCGACGTCCAGACGTCGCCGTGGAACATGCCCGAGCTCCGCTGGCGCTACGGCTACCCGTTGACGTTGCTGGCGATGGCCCTGGTCGGGGTTGGGCTGCTGTTCTGGTTCCGGCGACTCGGGTGGATCGGCTACCGGGTTTCGGCTCCGCGCGAATGAAGCTCGGCGTCCGCCAGCGGCTCATCGCCGGAGCGATGGTGTTGATCCTCGTCGGCGTACTCTTGCCCGCGCTGTGGCTCGCCGGGGAACTCGCCCGGCAATTGTCGGACACGATCGAAGGCGAGCTCGCCGCCGTTGCCGCGTTCGTGCAGGAGCGGGTCGAAGCCGAGCCGAGCCCTGTCGAATTCGACGCGTTCGCCGATCGCATGGCCCGCTCGCGGCCGTGGCGTGTTTCGATCATCGGCGTCGACGGCACGGTCCTTGGTGACTCGATCCTGGACCCGCTGGAGCTGGCCAACATCTCCAATCATGCCGACCGTCCGGAGGTGGCGCTCGCGTTGTCCCACGGCAGCGGAAGTGCTCGACGACGGAGCGCGACGACGGGAGTAGAGACCTACTACTACTCGCTGAGGTTTGCGCGGCCCGACGAATCGGGTGTCGTGCGCATCTCTCGTCCGCTCGCCGATTATCGACAGGCCGAACTGCGCTCGCGGGCGATCGTCGTCGGTGCGGCGGCGATCGGATCGCTGGTCGTCGTCGCCGGCACCATCATCGGCGCACGCGGGGCGTCCCGCGGCGCACGCCGCTGGCTCGATCGCTATCGCGCTGCGTCGGGCGACACGCGCCGAACGCTAGTGCTCGACGAAGCCAGCGAGCTCGGACGGCTCACGCGCTCGTTCGACCGGCTGGCCGGGGACTATGATCGTGCGGTGCAAGGCCTGGTCACGGACCGCGATCGCCTAGGAGCCGTGATCGACGGCATGAACGTGGCGTTGATCGTCGTCGATCGCGATCAGCGAATCGAACTCGTGAACCCGGCGGCTCGCGATCTGCTGCGCATCGAGGGCTCGACGGCGGGGCGGCGGCTGTTCGAGGTCACCCGCGCGCCTGGGCTGTCGTCCCTGCTCGCGCGCGCCGACCCGGGTGAGGTCGCCGCCGAGCTCGAGCTGCCCGGTCCGTCTCCGCGACGCGTCTCGGCCCGCGTCCGCCCACTCGCGGACGGCGCCGGTCACGTGCTGGTGCTTGACGACGTCACCGAGGTGCGCCGTCTAGAGACGGTTCGGCGCGACTTCGTAGCCAACGTCTCGCACGAGTTGCGCACGCCGGTCAGCGTGATCCTGGCCAACGCCGAAACGCTCGTGGATGGCGCGATCGACGATACTGACGTGGCGCTCCGCTTCTTGAAGGCGATCCATGGAAACGCTCAACGGCTGACCCGCCTGATCACCGATCTGCTGGACCTGTCGCGTATCGAGGCCGGACGACTGAATCTGTCGCTGCGGCCGATCGACCTGGCCACGGCACTTCGCAATACGGCCGAAGCGCTCGAGCAGGAGATCGCACGACGGCGTCACACGGTGACGATCGACGTCCCTGCCGGTTTGACCGCCGACGCCGATCCGAAGGCGTTGGACCAGGTCTTGTTGAACCTGTTCGACAACGCCGTCAAGTACACCCCCGACGGCGGCCGACTGCGCCTCAGCGCACGCACTGCCGACGGCCGCGTGCACGTCGAGGTCGAGGACGACGGCCCCGGGATCGAGCCCCGCCACGTCTCGCGGATCTTCGAGCGCTTCTACCGCGTCGACGCCGGCCGCTCGCGCGAGCTCGGCGGCACAGGACTCGGCCTGGCCATCGTGAGAAACCTCGTCGACGCCATGGGCGGCTCGGTCGGCGTCGACCACGTCTCCCCTCACGGCTCCCGCTTTTGGTTCACACTCGAGGGATGAAAGTGGGAACAGGCACTTTTTCTGCGCGCTGGGCGTTCGTGCTGTCGCTGACCATCGTCTCGCCGGCGCTGGCCGAGGTCGGCGGGCTCGTCGTCCGCGTGCTCGATGCCGCGGATGGTTCGCCGATCTTGGGTGCGATGGTCGTCGTCACGAGCGATCGATGGCGTGAGGTCGTCCACCGGCAGGCGAGCGACGCGGAAGGTCGGGCCGAGTTTCCCGTCCTGCCGGTCGGCGAGGGGTACACGGTCGAGGTCTTGTACTCCGGTTACGCCCGAACCCGCTTGGACGGGATCGTCGTTCGGAGTGAGAAATCGACACCCATCGAAATGCGCCTCGGCAGCGAGATGCGCGAGTCGTTGACGGTTGAGGCGCGCCCCGTTGTGATCGAGCTCGATCGCGTCGGGGAGACGACTCGTTTCGGCGATGAGTTCATCGACCAGCTGCCGATTCAGGGACGCTTCTACCAGCGGCTGCTCGCTTTGGCCCCCGGGGTCAAGGATGCCGACGATGACGGCAACCCCAACGTCCACGGCGCGCGGTCGCGTGATTTCAAAGCCACCGTCGGCGGCGTTTCCAACGTCGATCCGCTGACTGGTGAATGGATGAGCTTCGTCAACCCCGACACGATTCAGGAAATGGAAATCGTCACCGCCGGCGCGGGAGCCGAATTCGGCCGCGCGCAGGGCGGCTTTGCGCGGATCATCCAGAAGCAGGGCAGCAACGACTTCGAAGGCGTCTTCTCGTTGCTCTTCCGCACCTCGAAGCTCGATGGCGCGGCGGCCTCCGACTACTTCCGCTCCGCCGGGCTGGAATACGAGTGGCTTCAGCCGTCGATCAGCCTCTCCGGGCCGATCGTCCGCGATCGTCTCTGGTACAGGCTGTCCCACGAGATCATTCGCCGCGAGGACCCGATCGACGTGTTGACCCGTGTGGCCATCGTCGACCGGCAGCAGGAGATCCACGCCGACCAACTCACCTGGCAGGTCTCGCCGCGCAACAAGCTGGCCTTGCAGTACCAGGCCGATCCGTTGAAGATCGAGAACTTCGAGCTGGCGACCAACGTGGGCGCGGATTCGACGCGGACCTTCGAGCGCGGCGGGACGACCTGGACCCTAGCCTGGTCGGCACCGGTCTCGTCCCGCCTCTTCCTCGAGACGACTGCCGCCTACCAGAACCATGAGGTCGACCTGGTTCCGTCGACCACCAACGTGACTCAGAACTGTCTGCTTTTTCGCGAACCCTATACCGCACTGAACTCGGGTCGCTGCTTGAACGCCGACCAGTCGCAGATTTCGGGCTCACACTTCGAGTCCTCTCGGGACGAGCGCCAGCGACTGACGATCGACACGCGGGCCACGCACTGGATCCCCGAGTTCCTGGGGATGTCGCACCGGATCAAGGTCGGCCTTTCGGTCGAGAACGAGCGCTACTTTCGCGATCTCCGTCGCGGACCGGACATGATCTTCGACGAGCCGCCGCCGACCCTGGGTCCTCGTCTCGCCGACGTCGCGGTTCGGATCACCGTCCCTCCCGAGGTCAGCACGCGTACCGTCGGGACGAACTGGGGGGTCTGGTTCGAGGATCAGCTCAAGCCACGAGGCAACCTGGCACTGACGCTCGGGCTGCGGGTCGATCGTGAAGAGTTGAACGGCGAGGGCTTCACGCCGTTCGATCCACGGTCCGAGGCCCGGCTGTTCGATGAGCTGGATCTGACGACGACGGTGCAACTGGCGATGGCGCGCGCATTCACCGCCTACGAGTCCCTCGGGAATTTTCAGGAGCTTCTGGCGGCCCAGATCGGCGTCACGCCGGACCAGGTCCAACTCGGTCCCGGCGCGAGCCAGAGTGCGTTTTGGAACACGCAGCGCGGCTATGACCCGATCGCTGTGGCCCAAACCAACCTCTCGCCGCGCGTGTCGGTGTCTTGGGACCCGGGAGCCGACGGCAAGACCCGCATCTTTGCCAGCGCCGGTCGTTACTACGACAAGATCTTCCTCGCGGTTCCGGGCGTCGAGATCGAGCCGCCGTTCACGGTGCTGAACTTCGCGGGTCTCTACTCCGATGGCCGCTTTACCGACAACGGGTTGAACTCGGGACTGAATCCGAGCGCGTCGATCCAGATCTTCGATCGGAACATCGGGACCCCGTACCAAGACGAGTGGACGATCGGTATCGAGCGCGAGCTGTGGCCGGAGACGTCGCTAAAAGCGACGTGGATTCATCGCCGCTTCGAGGATCAACTCCAGGATGTCGAGACGAACCATCGCACCGGCGATCTGGGCCGCTGCGTGCGACCGCTGAATCCCGCATCCGTCGTCGTCGTCCAAGCGCCGGGAATCTCGTTCTATGCGGACCCCTATTCCGGCGAACAGTATCTCGACTCCGATCCGGGTCCGGGAGACGGCAGGATCGACGATTGTACCGGCGATCTCGGGGGTGTCGGTCTGGGCGCAGGATTGCAGACTCCGGACGGCCTACCCGACCTCTACGCGCTGAATCCTGGATGGGGCGATCTGCTGCTGGTCGGCAACTTCAATCGCTCAGCCTACTCGGCCGGCGTGATCGAGTTGATCCGGAGACTCCACCGGGATTGGGAGGTCTCGGGATCCTACACCTGGTCCCGAGCGAAAGGGGACGCCGAAGACTACGATCAAGTCCTCGGAAACGAAAGCACGTTGCGCGAGGACGAGCGCGGCTTCCTGTCCTACGACCAGCGTCACGCCATCCGATTGAGTGCGGTGACGCTCGTTCCCGGTCGGTGGCGCCTGGGCGGGACGCTGCGCTGGGAGTCCGGCACGCCCTATTCGACTCTTGACAACAAGCGCACGATCCTGGCGATCCCACCGGTTTACGGCGGTCTGGGTGATCGCGGCACTCAGTTGCGCTTGCGCTATCCTTCGCGGCAGCGGAACGACCAACGCAACCCCGCCTTTTGGGGCGTCGACCTGAGGGTCGCGCGGGAGTTCCAACTTCGTGACCTCAACCTTCAGGTCACTGCCGAGGTTTTCAACTTGCTCGACGACGACACGCTGACCGTCGATGACATTACGAACGGAAATCTCAACGGAACGCGTCGCCCCGGACGCAGCTATCAGATCGGCACGCGGCTCGCATTCTGACGCGCCGCGCGCGAGGGAGGACCGATCATGAAGGGTTCGTGCCGCATCTCGTGCATCCTACTCGCAGCGCTTCCGACCGCAGGAGTCGGGTTCGCCGCAGAGCCGGCGGCGCTCCGCTTTGCCTGGCCCGACGGTGCGACGGCCGCCGTGCATGTAACCACCGAGGGTCGGCGCAATACGAACGGCGGTGAGATCGACTGGGCCATCTCTTGCGATTACCGCATGGGGGTCCAGCGTGCGGGAGACCGCATCGTGGTGGCGCGGACCAACCTGACCGAGTGGGCCGGCAAACTTCCGCCTACCCTCAGCGGGGGCGCGGAGCGATTCGCGGTCATGATCCCGACCCTCGTCGTTTCACCGACGGGGGAATTCGGGGGGATCGCGGGCCACGCCGAGGCCCGCTCACGGATGCGCAAATCGATCGAAAAGACGGGGGGCCTCGACCCGGCGCTAACGGTGCTGTTCGACAACTTTTCTTCCGACGCCGGCATGACGGCGATGGCGGCCGACGACTGGTCGGTGCTGAACGAAGTTTGGATCGACACCGTGCTCGATCCCGACGCGCGGTCCGACTTCAGTAGCCGCGCGGAGGTTCCACAACTAGGCGGCGGCACGATCGAGATCCTCGGCCACTTGCGCACCGTGAGCGAAAGCGCGTGCCCGCCGCCTGCGAGTGAGCGACGCTGTGCGAGACTGCACCTGGAGAGCGCTCCCAACCCCGGACACGTGAAGCAGGTGCTCGACTCATTGCTGGCCGGCGCCGGCTCGGACAAGCCGCTGGTGACCGCGTTCGAACAACAGCGGAGCGCCGATATTCTCCTGGAAACGGCGACGATGCTGCCTCAGGAGCTGAGACTCAGGAAGTCGAGCACGCTGGGGCTCAAGACCGAGGGGAAGGGCGAGATTACGACCGAGACCACCAAGACGACCTACGTTTTCACCTGGTCGGATCGACCGTGAAGCGTCGAAAATACTGGATAGCGGCGGTCGTGATCCTGATGCTCGCGGCCGGCGGAGCGATCCTGCGCTCCCAACGCGGCGCCCAACCGATACCCGTGCAGATCGCCACCGTCGCTCGCGAGGATCTGCAGGCGAAGGTCACGGCGAACGGCAGGGTCCAAGCCCAGAAGAAAGTGGACATCTCGGCGACCATCCCAGGACAGATCACGCGCCTTGCCGTCGACGAGGGTGACGCGGTGACGCCGGGCCAATTCCTGTTGCAAATCGACCCGGTCAACCCGCGTGCAACCGCGCGCAGCACGGAGTTCTCGATGCAAGCGCTGCTCGAAGAGCTGCGCTCGGCGAGGGTCGCCGTCGCACAGGCCAGGGACGACGCCGCACGCGCCGAGCAAAACTTCGCGGCCGGCATCCTACCGGAGTCGGAGCGGGATCGAGCGAGTTCCTCTGCCGCGACGGCCGCGGCAGCGCTCGTGGCCACCGAACGCCGTGTCGATCAGGCGCGGGCGATGCTCGAGGGTGCGCGCGACACTCTGGCCAAGACGACGGTGCGCTCGCCGATCGCCGGGATCGTCACGGCGCGGCGAGTCGAGGAGGGCGAAGTTGCGGTGATCGGTGTGCAGAACAGCCCAGGGACCGTCCTGCTGACGATCTCCGACATGTCGGTCGTCGAGGCCGAGATGGAGGTCGACGAGACCTCGATCCCCTCGATCCTTGCCGGGCAAGAGGCGCTGGTTCGGATCGACGCCTACCCCAACCAGACCTTCCACGGCACGGTCACCGAAGTCGGCAGTTCTCCGATTCTCGCGGCAAACCCGATGGCCGAGGCGGTCAAGTTCGAGGTCAAGGTCACGCTGACCGATCCACCCGAGTCGATCAAGCCGGGCCTGTCGGTACAGGCCGACATCCTGACCGGATTTCGCTCCCAGGCGCTGACGATCCCGATCCAGGCGCTCGTCCTGCGCGAGATCGAAAGCGAGGCCGGCACGACCCCGCCGCGCGGGGCGCCGCGCGACGAGGAGGGAGTCTATGTCATCGACGAGGCGCAGTCGGTACGCTTCCGGGTCGTCGAGACCGGCATGCTCGGGGAGATGTCTCTCGAGGTGCTCGAAGGCCTCGCCGGCGGCGAACGGATCGTCACCGGACCCTTTCGTGCGTTGCGGTCGATGAAGCCGGGTGACGTCGTTCGCGAAGAACGCCCGGGTGACCGGCCGGAGGTCTGAGCCGTGGGCTGGACGGAACTGTTCCGTGCGGCCGTGGACTCGATCCGAGTGCACACGCTGCGCAGCTTCTTGACCCTCTTGGGCGTGATCATTGGTGTGACGACGATCGTGTCGGTGGCCTCCTTGCTCGCCGGGCTGGACGGCCACGTGCGCAACAAGGTGATTCTGCTCTCGCCCGATGTCTTCGTGCTGACCAAGTTCGGCATCATCACCAGCCGGGAGCAGTTCCTTGAAGCCGTCCGGCGACCCGATCTCGATTTCCGTGATTTCGAGTTGTTGAGCGCAGCGCTTGTGCGGGCCGAATCGGTCGCCGCCGACGTCACGACCGCGCAGGCGGTCAAGTACCGCGACCGGCGCATCGGCGACACGCCGCTTCACGGCACGACCGCAAACTACGGCTCGATCATGCACGTGGACCTCGAGGCTGGTCGCTATTTCTCCGAGGCCGAGGATCGCGCGGGAAAGAACGTCGCGGTCATCGGGTGGGATGTGAGCGACGAGCTGTTCGCCGGACTCGATCCGCTCCGTCGCGAAATCTCGATCGGCCGGTCGGCGTTCGAGGTCATCGGCGTCGTGGCTCAGCAGGGCCGGACTTTCGGTCAGACCGTCGACAACCAGGTCTACGTTCCGCTCGGTTCCTTCCGGAGGCTGTGGGGCCGACGCAACTCCGTCGACTTGTTCGTCAAGGCCCGCGGCGGGGTGGCCGAGATCGGAGCGGCAGAGGACGAGGCCCGCGCGGTACTGCGCGCGCGGCGGCACACGGGTTTCCATGAGCCGGATCCCTTCGGCGTCATCACCGTCGAGGCGTTGCAGACGCTGTGGCGTCAACTCTCCGGTGCGGCGTTCCTGCTCACGCTTCTGGTGTCCGGAGTCTCGCTCGGCGTCGGTGGTGTCGTGATCATGAACATCATGCTCGTCGGCGTGGTCGAACGAACGAACGAGATCGGCGTGCGGCGTGCCCTGGGCGCCCAGAAACGCGACATCCGGCGTCAGTTCCTGGTCGAGGCCACGTTGCTCGCGTCGACCGGTGGACTCCTCGGCATTGCGGTCGCGACACTTCTCGTTCAGGCCATCAGCGGTTGGCTACCGTTTCCGGCGCGCGTGACGGCCTCGATCCTCGTCTCGGCGCTCGGTCTGGCCGCGCTCATCGGTGTCGCCGCCGGTTACTGGCCGGCCAGGAGTGCTTCGAATCTGGCGGTCGTCGACGCGCTGCGGGACGAGGCATGAGATCCACACTTTCGGCCTGGCTCGAAAATGTGCGCTTCGCGCTTGCCGCGATTCGCGCGCAGAAACTCAGGAATTTCCTCACGCTCCTCGGGATCATGGCCGGTGTGGCGACCGTGATCATGATGGTCAGCTTCGTCGTCGGATTCGACCGCCAGGTGGAGAGTTCGTTTACGGCGTTCGGGACGCATCTCGTGCAGTTCCAAAAATTCGAACCGCGGTTCGGTCACGGCGGCACGCCGGAAGACGAGCGGAATCGTCGTGACCTGACGATCGAGGATGCCGAAGCGCTGAAGAGACTGTCTCGTTTGGTCAAAGCCGTCTCCCAGGAACGCTACCTGTTCGGCGGAACTCCCGTCGTCCGCGCCGCTCGCAACGAAGCCGGCTCGGTGACCCTGCTGGGCACGAATCCGGACTACTCGGACGCCAATGTCCACTATGTCCAGGACGGTCGCTTTCTGACCGACGCCGACCTGCTCCACGCCGCTCCGGTCTGCGTGATCGGTCCCGATCTCGGCGATTCGCTGTTTCCGGCGCGCGACCCGATCGGACGGCGGCTCACGCTCGAGGGTCGCGAATTCGAGGTCGTCGGTTTGTTCGAGCGCAAGCCGCGCGGCTTCGCAGGCGGCGCCGACGATTTCCTGGCGATTCCGATCACCACGTTCGACGAAATCTACCCTCAGATCAAGAACGGCGGCGGAGATACGATCCACATCGCGACCGTTCCGCGTCGTCCGGAAGACTTCGACGCGTTGATCGAGGAAGAGACGGCCATCCTTCGTGCGCGCCGCGGGTTGCGGCCGGGGCAACCGAACGACTTCGCGCTGTTCACCAGCGTCGGTCAACTTCGGCAGTTCCGTCAGATCGCCGGCGGTGTCGCCGCGGCGATGCTCGCGCTGGCCGCGATCGCGCTCATCGTTGGTGGCGTCGGGGTCATGAACATCATGCTCGTCAACGTGACTCAGCGGACGCGGGAGATCGGCGTGCGCAAGGCGGTCGGGGCGACGCGTAACGACATCGCCGCGCAGTTCCTGATCGAGGCCGTGACGCTGACCGCGGTCGGCGGGGCGCTCGGAATCGCTTTCGGGCTCGGCGTCGCGTTTCTAGTTCGCGCAACGCTCGAGTTCCGGGCGGCGGCACCGGCATGGTCGATCGCGCTGGGATTCGGGGTGTCCACCGCGGTCGGACTAGTGTTTGGCATGTGGCCGGCGCTCAAGGCCGCGCGCCAGGATCCGATCGAGGCGTTGCGGCACGAGTAGGCGGGGGGAGGGGCGGAACCGACATGCCGACGCTTACTCGACGTTTACAGTCATTTTCATCGTCTGGGTCATCGGGATAGTCATTTCGCTACCGTCCATCGGGTTCGACGGGGCAGCCTGGCCGTCGACGGTCATCCCGCTTCCCGGTTCGGAGGCCAGCTCGGATTCTCGGATCTCAGTCTTTCATCTCTGCGGCGATCGCTTCCGCCGCGCGGCGGCCCGAGACCATCGCGCCGTTGATCGAGGCATTATCGAGGTGATCGCCACAGATGAACAACCCCCGAACCAGCCGGACAGGCCGCTGCGGGTCGGCCAGCGCCGGCGGCTCTTGACCGGGCTGGGCATGACGGATCGCGTAGGTCCGCAGGTGCTTCCAGCGCTGGACCGCAGGACCGAACCAGCCGGAGAGTTGCTCTCGGACCGAGTTCTCAAGGCGCGCAGTTTCCCCGTTGGGTAGCCCGAGTATCGTCGCCGAGATCAGCGCAGCACCTGGCGGGGCGTAGCCGGAGGCGACGTTACTCGGGACACACAGATTATTGACCGGACCCGCTCCGTCGCCGTCGAGCACGAGATCGGCCCCGTCAAACGGCGCGTCGTCCGCGGCGAAATAGAGGCAGGTGACCCCGCGCGACGGGCGCAGGCTCGTATGCCCGGTCAGGCGCGCCGCTTCGGGCTCTTCGGTGGCGACGACGACGATGCGCGACCGTAGTTCCTCGCCCGAGGCGAGGGTCACTCGACCGGGAGAGATCGAAGTGGTCCGCGCGCCGGTCCGTATCGATTCCGGGGGCAGCCGCGCGGCGAGTTGGTCGGGGATCGCGCCCATCCCGGCGGCGGGGATCGCCGTCTGGCCCTCCGCGAGCATGCGGAAGACGAACTCGAACATCCGCGATGAAGCCCGCAATTCGCGATCGAGCAGGATTCCGCCTAAGAACGGCCGGAAGAAGCCATCGATCATCGCGTTGGTGAAGCCGTCGCGGCGCAGGGCGTCAACCGTTGCGATCTCGGGGCGCCGGAACAGGTCGGGAATCGATCCCTGGCCGACCCGTCGTCTCAACCTGGCTATGCGCGCGAGATCGGCGAGCGTGCCGGGCGCGTTGAACAGAGCAGAGATCGCGCCGAGCGGACGACGCCAGGGATCGGTGAGCCGACGGAAGCGACCGCCGATACGAACCAACGCACCCGGCTCGAACGCACGCAAGTCGAGTGCGGAATAGTCGAGTCCTCTCTGAGCCTCCGGGTAAGCGGTGAGTAACACCTGGAAGCCTCGGTCGAGGAGGAAGCCCTCGTGGGCATCGGTGCGCACGCGACCGCCCACCGCGTCGGCAGCCTCGACCACCAGGAACGAAAACCCGTCTTCCTGGAGTCGTCGCGCGCAAGACAACCCGGCGAGTCCCGCGCCCACGATGATCACTTCGGGTCGATCGGACCCGATCATGCGTCGGCCGTCAACGGCAGCACGAAACCTGGCATCGCCGCGCCGGCGAGGCTCGATAGGCCCAAGCAACCGAGGATGTCGAAGGTGTTGCTGCCCAGGAAGTTGCCGACGGCCGACACGGAGGTGGCCACCTCCAGTATCGACGTACCCGCCGCGGTGAGGATCAGGCCGGAGTCGAAGTTTAAGGGGTCGATCGCAAGCTCCCGTGGGTCGAATCCGGAACGCCTCAGCCTGCCAGTCGATCATTGTTTGCGCAACCCGGGAGCGCGCCACAAACTGTTGGCCAAGATCCGCTCATCCTGGAGTCCGAGGGAGACGATCGACGTGAAAACCGATTACCAGTTCTTGCGCTGGCTCCGCGGCTTCTCGGTCGTCGAGGGCTGCTCGACCCTGGTCCTGTTCGGGATCGCCATGCCGATGAAATACTTAGGCGGTATCCCGCAGGCGGTAACCGTCGTCGGCACCCTGCACGGATTTTTGTTCCTCGGCCTGGTGGCGATGTTCGCCGTGGCCTGGAAGAGGATTCCGCTGTCGAAACGACTCGTCGCGGCCGGCGTCGTGGGCGCCGTCGTCCCATTCGGTCCGTTCGTGGTCGATCGCTGGCTCCGCGAGCTGGACGAGGACGACGCCTGATAACTTGCCCGGGTGCGCTTGAATCACGGCCACGACTATCACGCGATTCTGGGCGCCGAAGCGGACGGTCGGCGACTCGTGGACTGGCTCGCCTCGCGCTATGCGCACTCCAGCGCTGCGGAATGGTCCGAACGGATCGGGGCCGGTCTCGTCCTGCTCGACGACCGCCCCGCCGGCACCGAAGCCCTGCTGCGACGAGGGATGCGCCTGGTCTGGCGACGACCGGCTTGGGCGGAGCCCGAGGCACCGACGACTTTCGCGGTACTTTTCGAAGACGAAGATCTGCTGGCGGTGGCCAAGCCGGCCGGGCTGCCGACGCTTCCCGGAGGGGGATTCCTCGAGAACACGCTGCTTCATCGCGTTCGCGTCCGCGACCCCCGCTCAGCACCGCTCCATCGCCTGGGGCGGCACACTTCCGGAATTGTGCTGTTCGCGCGAAACGCGTCGGCGCACACCGAGCTCTCCAGGCAATGGAGCGAGCGGTCGGTCTTCAAGCGCTATCGTGCGCTAGCCGGCGGGATGCCCGAGACCGATTCGTTTCCGATTTGCGTTTCCATCGGCCCCTTGCCGCATCCGCTGTTGGGATCGATCTTCGCCGCGGTCGCGACCGGGAAGTCGGCCCGATCCGACGTCGTCGTCCTCGAACGGCGCCCCGGCTCGTTCCTGTGCGACGTGATGCTGCCGACCGGCCGTCCCCATCAGATTCGCATCCATCTAGCGGCGGCCGGGCACCCGCTCGTCGGCGATCCGCTCTACGGGATCGGGGGCCTGCCGTTGCCCGATAGCCGTGCGCTTCCGGGCGATCCGGGATACCTGCTCCATGCGGCGGAGTTGCGTGTGGCTCACCCACGCACGGGACTGCCGGTCACGATCGTCTGCAAGCCGCCCAACATCGCGTTAGAGTTCTGGCGTTCCACGGAGGGCACCACGGCGTGCAGGTAGTGATTCTGGGAAACGGCGTGACGGGGATCAGCGCGGCGCTCGAAATCCGCAGGCTTCAGCCTTCCTGGAAGCTCACGGTCGTCTCGGGTGAGTCGACCTACCACTGGTCGAGACCGGCGTTGATGTACGTCTTCATGGGGCACATGCGCTACCAGGAGACCAAGCCGTTTCCTGATTCGCTGTGGGCCGACAAGCGCATCGATCTCGTTCGGGGCTGGGTTGCCGAGATCGACAAGGGCGCGCGTCGCCTGCTGCTCGCGGATGGGGGTTCGATCGCCTACGACAAGCTGTTGATCGCCAGCGGATCGACGTCGAACCGCTTCGGCTGGCCCGGGCAGGATCTGCGGGGCGTTCAAGGTCTGTACGGATTGCAAGATCTGAAAGCGCTCTACGAAAACATGGCGGACACGCGACAGGCCGTCGTCGTCGGCGGCGGCCTGATCGGCATCGAGCTGGCTGAGATGCTGCACTCGCGCAACCTGGACGTGACTCTTCTGGTCCGTGAACGCTCGTACTGGAACAACGTCCTCAACGAAGAAGAGTCGCGGACGATCAACCGCGTCATCCGCGATCGAGGTGTGACGCTCGAGCTCGAGACGACGCTGGCCTCGATCGAGGGCGACGGCCGTGGCCGCTGTGCGGCGGCCGTGACCGACGACGGACGGCGTTTTGCGTGCGGCCTGATCGGCTTGACCGCGGGAGTCTCGCCCAACGTGGACCTCGTGCGAGTCGCCGGCATCGCCGTTGGCCGAGGCGTGCTGGTCGATCGACGACTGAGAACCGGAACCGCAGACGTCTGGGCCGCCGGCGATTGCGCCGAGATCCTCACCGAGGGCGACGCACGCAACCTGATCCAGCAAGTCTGGTACACCGGCAAGCTACAGGGGGAGGCCGCCGCCGCCGACATCTGCGGCGTCGGATACGACTACGACCCCGGAATCTGGTTCAACTCGGCGAAGTTCTTCGACGTTGAATACCAGACCTATGGCAAGGTCCACATGAAACTTGCCGGAGAGCGCAACCTCTACTGGGAGCATCCGAGCGGCCGCCATGCGGCACGGATCGTCTATACCGCCGATGGTGTCGTGGGCTTGCAGACGCTGGGCCTGCGCTGGCGCCACGTCGTCGCCGAGCGCTGGTTGCGCGAGCGGCGCTCGGTGACCGACGTCTTAGGCAATCTCGCCGAGCTCGCCTTCGATCCGGAGTTCCATCGCCGTCATGCGGCCGAGATCGTCTCGAGCTTCAGGGAGCAACTATCATGAGCTACACGTTCGACGAGGAACGGTACGGTTTCGGCGAGCCACCGAAGATCGCGACCGCCAGGCGACCGGCCCAGCGCGTCGCTGCCGCTACGATCGCGCTGGGGCTCCTGGCCTTCGTGCTCCACATCGGCGGCCTCGAGTTCGGATCGGGCTGGACCGCCATCGGCGCGACCTTTGGGCTACTCGCGCTCGGAACGGGCTTGTGGTTCTGGCTCGAACTCGCGGGGACCACGCCCGGCATCAAGCACGACGGTACCTTCTTTCGCGGGATCCAGAACCGCGGCCTGCTGGGCTGGGCGCTCGGGATCTTCATTACCGGCTTCTACGTCGTGCTCTACTTCTACGACGACTTGCAGTCCTGGGGCATGCCGCCGGTCCTCGAGCGGCCGGTACGCCTGCTCGACCCGTTGGCCCGGTGGGTGCAGGGCGGCGATTCGAGCCGCTGGTTTCTCTACGGCGTCCTGTACACGCTGGCCATCGCGGTCTTCGGCGTGAGAATGTTGATGAAGTACCGCCATAGTCCCTACCACCTGATTCGCACGGCCTCGGTGGTCTTCTTCCAGTTCGGCTTCGCCTGGATGCTCCCGAACCTATTGATCTACTTCAACAAGCCCTACATGGAGTTCAACGGGGTCTGGCCCCTGAAGCAGGACTATCTGTGGCCCGACAAAGTGCTGGGTGGATTCCTGGGCGGCGCGGGAATCGTCGGCGCGTTGCTCTTGGTCTGGGCGATCGGTCTGGTCGTGGCGACGCCGATCCTGACCTACTACTTCGGCAAACGCTGGTATTGCTCGTGGGTCTGCGGCTGCGGCGGGTTGGCGGAAACGCTCGGCGATCCGTGGCGCCAGCAATCGAGCAAGTCGGTGACCGCCTGGAAGATCGAACGCTGGCTGATCCACTCGGTCCTGGTTTTCGTGGTCGCGGTGACGGCTTCGCTGTGGATCGACCACACGCTGAACGGCAACGTCTACGGCACGTGGGCCGCGCCCGCGCGCAAGCTCTACGGCTTCCTGATCGGCGCAGTGTTCTCCGGGGTGATCGGGGTCGGGTTCTATCCCTTGATGGGTAGCCGTGTCTGGTGCCGCTTCGGTTGTCCGCAAGCCGCAATCCTCGGGCTGTGGCAGCGAACCTTTTCGCGCTTCCGCATCACGACGAATGGCGGCCAGTGCATGTCCTGCGGCAACTGCTCGACCTACTGCGAGATGGGGATCGACGTGCGCGCCTACGCCCAGCAGAACGAGAA
The DNA here is from genome assembly GCA_031401755.1 of Acidobacteriota bacterium. Classification (GTDB taxonomy): domain Bacteria; phylum Acidobacteriota; class Polarisedimenticolia; order Polarisedimenticolales; family Polarisedimenticolaceae; genus JANNRU01. The sequence continues at coordinate 22,531 of JANNRU010000223.1, forward strand.
CATCGTGCGCGCGTCGTGTGTCGGCTGCGGCGTCTGTGCCGCGGTCTGTCCGCGCGGTGTGCTCAAGCTCGAAAACGGCCTGCCAGGGGACCGATTCATCGGCGCGGATCACCCGCTGAGAGTGCTCACGGCCTCGTTCGCCGAGCCGGACATCTACCGCTATCGGGCCTGGAGCGAGGGCGACGGGTCGCGTCCTTCGACGTAAGCGGTGTAATGCTCGCCGTACTTGGCGACGAGATCCCGGCGTTCGAAGGTCACGCCGACGATTAGGTACGTGCTCATCCCGACGGCGAGCAGCAGGTGCCCGAGGGTCATGCTGGGAACGCTCCAGATCCCGAAGGCGAAGCCGATGAAGATCGGATCGCGCAGGCGGCGGTAGACGCCGGTCGTGATCAGACCAACCTGGGGCTGCCGCAGGCCCAGCAACTCGCGGTGCCCGAGGGCGAGCATGGCCAGGCCCGCGAGTAACCACCCGGCCGCAGCCAGACCCCACAGAACGTATCGGCCGGCCGTTGCGCCCACGTGCCAGACCTCGATCGCGATCGGCCGCCATTGCCACATCAGCAGGCTCAACGTGGCCGCGGCGACCAGGGCGTAGGCCGAGCGTTCGTTCTCCGCCGGCAGCCAACGCGCCAGGGCACGTTTGACGCCGCTTCGCGCCAGCAAGCTATGGGGCAACGCAAAGAAGGCGAGCAGGCCCACGTCGATCGTCACCGCCCAGGGCCAGAGGACGACCGGACCGGAGTCCACGGTTCGCGACACGAACCAATCGCTCGAAAAACAGGCGAAGTAGACGAGCGCTCGCACGCTCGCCAAATAAGCGACGAGCCCCAATGCAAGCGTTGCCCAGCGATTCAACGAGGCCGACCGGCCACTGCGGCGAGCTTGGCGTTCATCTGCCGTCGAAGGTCGGTCGCGTTCAACTCGCACATCGGGACCATGCGTCCGTCCACGGGAATCTGAAAAACACAGGCGTCGAGCCGTTCGCGACCGAGCGGCGTGTCGATCTCCTCGGCGCTCATGAACTTGTGCACGACAATGGCGAGCGGCTGAACGCGCAATCCGGGACGACGACATGCGTGGAGCAGCGCACTGCCGAGCCAGGCGCGAGTGGCCCAGAGGCGGTAGAGCGCAAAGCCGACCAGCTCGCCGACGAACAGCGGGGATCGCGCGCACATCGTGGCCGCCAGGCGCACGAGCTGTAGCGGAGAGCGGCCCACGGTGGAGATTCCGCCCCAGCGTGCCAGGATCCCCTGCAAGATGCGGCGGTCCCAGCGCTCACCCGTTCGCACGCACTCGAGGATCTCGTGGCGACCGCCGAACGAGACCACGACCAGCGGACAGAGGATGTGGCACTCGGGATGGCCGAAGATCATCGGTCGCGGGTTGACTTCGCGCCCCAGTCCATCACAGATCCGTTGCCAGACATCTTCGAGCCGCAGGCCGTCGAACGCGGGATCGCGCGTCCGCCCGACCCTTGCCGTGGGCTGAAAGCTGACCATGCGGAAGGCGGTGACGTGGTCCAGGATCCAGCGCATCGTGCCGGGAATTTCGTCGAGGGAGTCGGGGTTGACCGTGACCGTATGCGCGGCATGCAGCCGTCGTCCCGTCTGTTTCCGCGTCCGGTGGATCAGCGCGGCAAAGCCATCACGGACCGCGTCGAGCGAGCGTTCGCTCGCTCCCCGAGGGTAGCCCCGGCGGCCCCGCTGGGTCGAGTCGACGTGGATCGCGACTTTCTCCAGGCCATACTCTGCGACGAGCGTGGCCAGGTAGTCCGGCTCGTCGACGAATCGCTGGCCGTGGGTCATCACCATCGGATCCAGCCCGATCTGCTTGGCGTAGCGGACGATCCGTCCCAGCTCGTGGACGGGAAGCAACGTCACCTCGCCGGAGGTGATCTGTGTCTTTCCCGCAGGACCCAGCAGGGTTCGCAGTTGATCGAGCTGTTGGCGCACCTCATCGAAAGGCAGGGGCGCGGCCGCGTTCGCCAGCTCGCTCAGGTAGCAACTCGTACAACCGAAGTCGCAGCGCTCCATCACTCCGTGCGTGGCGCCGCACGAGACGTAGCCGCGCCCGGCGGCCTGTTCCGGGACGCGCAACGCGTCCGGCAGGCCGGCCCAGCGCTCCTGATTGAGGCGGATGCGTTCGGGCGCGCGCGGGTCGGCAGGCCACAGCCCCGAGGTCCTCTGGCGGATCCGTTCGCAGGCGCGCGCGACGATCATCTCGGTTGCTTGTTGAGGCTCTTGTCGTAGTCCATGAAGCGCACGGCATAGTTTTCTGGAATCTGTGCATCGGCGTCCCGGTAGCGATTGACGTAGCCGAGCAGGCTCGGCTTGGTCTGGTGCTTGACCTTTTCATAGTCGAAAAAATCCGAGGCGAACCAATCGAAGATCTTGGACAGTTCCGCGACGCGCTCGGATTCCACCGGACGCACGTGCCGGGGGTCGTTGACGAACTCCCGCATCGCGGCGTTGAGCTGCGCGTCGAGCGTTTGGGGTGCGAAGATCTCTCGGGGCAGTCGGGGACAGCCGATCGACGCGCAGTTGAGTGCGGCGTGAACGCGCGGATCTCTGTACCGCTCTCGGATGATCTTGTTTTCGAGTTGGCGCAGGTTGGTCTTTTTCCCGCCGACGGTCACCTTCTGACCCACGAAGAAGCCGTAGCCTGAGACGAGCCCCCCGCTCCAGACACTGTTTATTTCTGGACCCCGCTCCAGCACCCCGCAGAACACGAGGGCATTGTAGGCGTTAAGGTAATAGGCCAGTTCGTGGTCGCGCGAGGGAAACGCCACCGGAGTGTTCTCCGGACTGGTGCGCCCGATCGCGGCGACGTAGCGGTCGAGCGGGTCGCGACCGGTCGCAAGTCCACGGTAGTCGACCAAGCCCCGGTCGTCGACGAATCGGCTCAGGACAGTGGCCCACGCTTCGTGGGTGAAGATCGGGGACTCGGCCGCCACACTCCACAGACCGGCAAGTCCGAGCAAGCCGCAGATCCAAACGACTCGCCTCATCGGTTCCTCCTCGCCTAACGCTTCTGCGGCGAGACTAGCACCGGGAATCCGACGGTCCCACCTGGTATCACCGGGTATCGTTTGCTATACAACCCTCATGACACCCATTCCGATCGCGAGACAGCGAGCCGTTGCGGCGCTCCGGTCGCTGGATGCGTCCACGGATCGCTGCCGCCAGCGATTCTGACATGGCCGCGTTCGGACCGATTAGCACCCACCGCAGTGGCTTGTTAGCTTACACAGCGCGCCGGCCTGCGTCCGGCAATTTCCGGAGATTCAAATGAAAATTCAAGTCCACACCGACCACAACATCGAGGGACACCAAGCACTCGCCGAGCGGATCGCGATCGTGGTCGAAAATGCCCTGGGTCACTTCGGCGATCACATCACGCGCGTGGAAGTCCACTTGAGCGACGAGAACAGTCACAAGGGCGGCAAGGAGGACAAGCGTTGCGTGATCGAGGCCCGCCTCGAACGCCACCAACCGATCGCGGTCAGCCATTTCGCCCATACCATCGATCAAGCCGTCGACGGAGCCGCCGACAAACTGACCCGCGCGATCGACCACGCTTTGGGGAAGATGCACGATCAACAAATACGCCGGACGGACCCACCGCCTCCCGGAAAACCCCCGGCCGACGACCTCTGAGATCAGCTCGCGGCTGCGTGCGCTCCATCGCGACCGCGTCATAGGCCCGGCCGAGGTAGACGTGGTCGAGCGTGATCACCGCGCCGTCCGAGAATCCCGCCGTCGCCTGGGCCGAGAACACATGGCAGTCGTGGTGATCGATGTGCCGGATTAGCGCGGTGATCGCGAAGTCACGACGCAGGACTTCCTCGAGCTTGGCGTGTCGCGCGGCGGTCAGTCTACGCGCTTGAATGCGAGAATGAAAGCCTATTTCCGTTCGAGCGAGCCGATCTCGGATCAGGCTCGCACCTGACCCACGGCTAGATCGTCCGGTAGGGGAGTCTCCTGCGGCGTCGCGCCGGATTCCATGAAAATGGCGTTACCATGGACCCGTAGCGGGACGATGGGGCCGGCGTCGCGTCGTTCGCCGTTCCGAGTGACCCGCCGCCGCGGAGGTGCGCATGTCGTTGATCGGGTCCCGATTCCAACAGATTCGAATCATCGAACAACTTGGCCGGGGCGGCATGGGCGAAGTCTACGTCGGGTTCGACGAGACGTTGCAGCGTAAGGTGGCAGTCAAGGCGATCCGCGATGACCGTCGTCTGGATGCGACGACGCGCGCGCGCTTCCTGCGCGAGGCCCGCATCCTGTCACAGCTCGAGCACCCGAATATCTGCAGAATCTACGACTATGTCGTCCACGAGCAGACCGAGTTGCTGGTTCTCGAGTTGATCGAGGGTATGACGCTCACGGCCGCGATCAAACAGGGACTTGAACGAAAAACGAAGATCGACATCGCGATCGCGATCGCGGGCGTTCTTGCGGCAGCTCACGCCGCGGGGATCATCCACCGCGATTTGAAGCCGGACAACGTGATGATCACCCCCGAAGGTCAAGTCAAAGTGCTCGACTTCGGCCTGGCGCGATCCGCGTCGACCCACTCGAAAGACGAGCTACTGGAAGACGCCGATGCCCGCGTGGGCGCGGGTTCTCCCGGTGACGCAACGATCGACGGATCAGCAACTCGCCTGGCGAACGCAGCGGCACCGACTCCCGACGAAACAATGACGGTCCACTACAAACTCTCGGCGTCCCTGGGGTCCGATGGGGATCCGGGTACCGCGGTCGGCGCGATCATGGGCACGCCGTGGTTCATGAGTCCGGAACAGGCATGCGGCGAGACCGCCACGACCGCCAGTGACATGTTCTCGTTCGGGCTGCTGCTCCAGACGTTGTTCACGGGGCGATCGCCTTACCTCGGAACTCTCGACATGACCGCACTGCTGCTCCTCGTTCAGGCTGGAAAAACACGAACGCCCGAAGGATTGGGTCGAGATCTCGGTGGGTTGATTTCGAGTCTGAAGTCGTTGGCGCCCGCAGCCCGACCGACCGCGACCGATACGGTGGTTCGCCTGAGATGGATCCACGACGCTCCGAGGCGGCGTTTCCGATTTGCGGCGGTCGCCGCCTTGACCTTGTCCGCCTTGAGCGCTGGGCTGAAATACACGCTCGATCTCCGGCGCGAACGGTCGATTGCGCTGGCGGCGCGTAGCATCGCCGACCAGCGTCGCGAGCAGGCGGAGGCGCTGATCGGGTTCATGCTCGGCGACGTGCGCGAGAAACTCGAGCCCCTGGGGAAGCTCGAGCTGCTCGACACCATCGGCGACAAGGCGTTCGAATATTTTGCCTCGGTGCCCGAGCACGAGTTGTCCGATGTCGAGCTTGCGCGTCGGGCGCAGGCGCTCTACCAGATCGGGGACGTGCGGATCCGTCAAGGCAACTTGGCCGCCGCGATGCCGGCTTTCGCGCAGGCGGTGAGTCTCAGCGACGGGTTGTTGCGGCGTGAACCAGAAAACGAACAGTGGCTTGACACTTCGGCCCAGAGCCGTTTCTGGCTGGGTAACGGTTACTGGAATCGTGGTGAGTTGCAGCAGGCGCTCGCGGAATTTGAAGCCTATCGCGAACTGTCGATTCGCCTGGCCGCCCAGGATCCGACCGATCCTGGCCGCAAGCAAGAGGCCTCCAACGGTGAGTTCAACGTCGGCTCCGTGCTCGAAGCGCTCGGCCGGCTGGAGCCGGCGGCGGAACATCTGTCGGCCGCGACGCGCATCGCCGGGGAGCTCGTCGAGTCCGACCCGGCTCGCGACGACTGGCGCTTCGGGCTGGCGACGAATCACCTCCTGATCGGAAGGGTCCGAGAGGCGCTCGGCGAGCTCGATGCCGCGCAGGGTCACTACGACGCGGACCTGTCGATCATGGAGACCTTGACGCGACGCGATCCTGCCAACATCGAGTGGCAAGAACAACTAACGATCGCCCACAACCATGTCGGCACGCTGCTCGAGCGTCGCGCGGAGCTATCCCGAGCGGGCGAGCACTTCAAGACTTGCCTGGCGCTGGCCCGTAAGCTCGCTGAGCAAGACTCGGAGAATTTTTGGTGGCGGGGAATCGTCGCGATAGGCGAACGCAACCTGGGTCGATGGCTGTGTCGCCAGGGGGCACTCGAAGCGGGCTTGGCGTCGCTGCGAACTGCGCGACGCACCTTCGAGGTTCTGGTGAAGCGAGATACTTCGCGCCCGCAATGGCGGCACGAGTTGGCCTTGGCCACGCTCGACGTGTCCCTCGCGATGGCGCAGCGCGGGGAGACGGCCCGGGCACTGGCCGAGGCTCTGGCAGCGCGCGCGAGCCTGGCGCAGCTGACGACCGAGTCTCCGGATGACGCTCGGCCCAAGTTATCGCTGGCCGAGGCCGACCTGTTGCTGGGGGACATCCACGATCGTGAGGGTCGCGTCGAAGAGGCGCGGACGGCGTGGACGGAAGCCGAAAAGAGACTCGCGCCCCTCGCGGCTGCGTCGGGTGACGGTACGCGGCTGGCTCCCTGGGCCGCCGTGCTGTTGAGGCTGGGCCGAGAGCCCGAAGCCGCCCCACCGCTCGAAAAGCTGCG
>JANNRU010000224.1:0-5992 GCA_031401755.1 Acidobacteriota bacterium
CCGTCGAGAACATCCAGAAACTGTCGCGTCCGGTCGCCGGAAAGATGATCGCCCAGGTCGGATCGATCTCGGCGAACAACGACATGACCATCGGCAAGATCATCTCCGACGCGATGGAGAAGGTCGGTAAAGATGGCGTGATCACGGTCGAGGAGGCCAAGGGCCTGGAGACCTCGCTCGAGGTCGTCGAGGGCATGCAGTTTGACCGCGGCTACCTCTCTCCGTATTTCGTCACCGACTCCGAGCGCATGACCTGCGCGCTCGAGGACGCCTACGTCCTGATTCACGAAAAGAAGATCTCCTCGATGAAGGACCTCCTTCCGGTCCTGGAGCAGGTCGCCAAGTCCGGCAAGCCGCTCGTGGTCATCGCGGAAGATGTCGAAGGGGAAGCGCTGGCAACACTCGTCGTCAACAAACTCCGCGGCACGCTTCATGTGGTTGCGGTCAAGGCTCCCGGATTCGGCGATCGCCGCAAGTCAATGCTCGAGGACATCGCGATTCTGACCGGCGGCCAGTGCATCACGGAGGACCTCGGAATCAAGCTCGAGAATCTCAAACTCACCGATCTCGGCCGTGCGAAGAAAATCATCGTCGACAAGGAGAACACCACTCTCGTCGAGGGCGCAGGCAAAGCGAAGGACATCGCCGGACGCGTCAAGCAGATCCGAACGCAGGTCGAGGAAACGACCTCCGACTACGACCGCGAGAAGCTCCAGGAGCGCCTGGCCAAGCTCGTCGGCGGGGTGGCCGTGATCAAAGTCGGCGCGGCGACGGAATCTGAGATGAAGGAGAAGAAAGCCCGCGTCGAAGACGCGATGCACGCGACCAAGGCCGCGGTCGAAGAAGGGATCGTCGCCGGCGGTGGTGTCGCGCTGCTGCGGTGCGTGAAGGTCCTCGAGGCCATGGAGAAGAAGGAAAAGAACGAGGACCAAGCGATCGGGATTCGGATCGTCAAGCGTGCGGTCGAAGAGCCGCTCCGACAGATTGCGAACAACTCCGGCTTCGAGGGCTCGGTCATCGTCAACCAGGTCAAGGAACTCGACGACGAGCGCGGTTTTGACGCGCAAGACGAGAAATTCGTCAACATGGTCGAGGCCGGCATCATCGACCCGACAAAGGTCGTCCGCTCGGCGCTGCAGAACGCGGCGTCGATCGCAGCACTGATGCTGACCACCGAGGCCTTGATCAACGAGATTCCCGACGAGGAGAAGAAATCACAGGCCCACGGCATGCATGGCGGTGGCATGGGCGGCGACTTCTGATCTGATCCAACGACTCGCGGGATCTGTCGTGCGGGCTCTCCCCGCGCGAAGCGAAACCGACGAACGCCCGGCCGCTCGGCCGGGCGTTTCTTTGTTGGCGGCCTACCTCCCGAGCCACGCCGGGGCGAGCGTGCCGTCCTCTGCGACCCACCAGTCTGGCGGCGCCCCAATCGATTTACCCGCCTCGGGCGTCCAAAGGACCTCGTACCCGCGTTGGGGACCGAGCGCCCAGACGAGGCGGATCGGCAGAACGTACTGGGAAACCGGCTGCTCCTCGGGCGATTGGGATCCGACGTGAATCACCGTGCCGGGTCCTGCCGCGGCCCGCTCCTCGAGTTGCCGTGCCAATCGTCCGAAACGCTCCCCGTTCCGCCGCAGCGCGGTGACTTTCTCGGACGCCGCGACAACGTGAACCAACGCATACGCCGCGAGCAGCACCAGCACGCCGACACGGGCCGTTTTACCGATAGGCCTCGATCCACGCTGCGCCTCGAGCTGAACTCCCAGAAGGACTCCCGCCGCGAGACAGAAGAACAGCACCGAAGGAAAGACGTAGACCTCCGAGATCTGTTGCAGGAACACGACCGGAAAGAGCACGAGAACCGCAGCGATTCCCAGCAACGTCGCGGCACGGCGCTGCCGGTCGTCGGCCTCGCGGACGACATTGACGCCTCGAAGCAACAGACCGACGACGAAAACGGACAACCCCGCCGCCAGCCCGAGCCCCGCGGGGTTGGCTGGGCCATCGCGCAGCCACTGCACGAGCCGAATGCTGGAGACCGGCTCGACCCAGCCCGTGACAACGGTCGCCAGATTCACCAATGTCGGCAGTCCCGGACGCAACTCGAAGCGCCCACCGCCAGCAAGGAGTCCTCCGGCCATCGCATAGACGATGACGAACGCGACGACGCCGAGCGCAACCGCGGCACCGACGGCCCAGATCCGGCGCCGACGGACCGCCGCGCCAACGCCGATTCGATCGCCTGCGGCGAACCACGCCGCGAACGGAACGAGCAGCGCGAATCCGGCGGCACCCTCGCTCCAGAGGAGGGCGACAATCAGCGTGACGGGAATCGCGAGGAAACGTAGACCCATTCCCAATCGTCCGGTGTCGGCTGCCATGTAATTCTGTGTTGCCAGCAGCGCCAGCAATCCGAACACGGTGAAATGGTGCTCCATCCTGGCGTTGCGGTAGACGGTCGCCACCGGAAGCTGGTGGAGTAGAAAGAAGACGAGCCCGATGAGGGAGTGTCGTCGAAGGACCCCCAACCGGCGCGTCAAGATGAAGGCCAACGCGACCACCAAGACCAGCGAGACCGCGTTCGCGAATCGGGGGATCGACGCCGCGAGCTCTTCCCGGCGGTAGGCTGCGCGTACCAGAGTCTTGGTCAGCGGGCGGTAACGACATGAGGCGTCGTCGCCTAGCGCAAACAGTGTCCACACGGGGTCGTCCAGACGCAACTTCGCGACGCGGACGTAGGACAAATCGTCGCCGAACCACCCCACTGGCCAGAACTGCAGAGTCAGAACATGCCCGATGAGCAACGACAACAGCAGGACGGTCAGCAGTCGATTCCCGGCGTCGCGCCGTTTGCCGATCATTCGTTCACGCCGCTCGCGAGCTCAGTTCGCGAGTCCCTCTGGGGGGATAAACCTTCGGCGAGAACTAGGCGCCTGAAGCCAGTACTCGTCCCATCGTTCGATCGGTTCGAGCGTCTCGAACCGGGTTCGCCGCTCGAATACACCGTCTTTCTGCAGTTCGGTGTCGATCGGAAGCTTGACCCCCCCGACAACCTGAAAGCCGCGGTGGATCAACTTTGCCGTAACGCTTTTCTTCGTCCCCATTCCCTCGGCCTCGGTACCCGGATACTCGATGGCGACGAGGCGGTGGTCACTCTTGGCCAAGGACAACACTGCCCGGCCGGTACCGTCCGCGATTTCGACCTTCCAAACGTCGACGTCCGCCTCTGTGCCTTCCCCGAGCAGCACCGGCTGACGCTCCGAAGCGTCGACCAGGATAGAAACACGATGGGTGACGCGATCTCGGTTCTCGTCGAGCGGAAGATCGTCCCATCCGGATCCCATGTTTCGCTTACAGACAGATCCATCGAAGATCTCGATCGAAGTCACCTTGCGGCCGCGCACCGCGATCGTCGACTCGATCCGGCGACCCCCGTCGGCGCGCTCGTACACCACGATGTCCATCGTGCCTAGTCCCGCGCGCCCGTTGCGTTCCGCAGTCCCAAGCGCTTTGAAATCCGGCAGGCTGCGGAGCGCGGAACGCCCGCCATGCGATTCGATCGCTCGTTCGATCAGGAGCTGCGGATCGATCTCTTCGGCGGCCATGACCGAACCCGCGAACACGACGGCGAGGATCGTAGCGACCGCGGCACGATCGGTGGCGGGTGCTCTCGTTCCCGGCGTGGGTCCCGGACCGCTCATGGGTCGACCCCCAAAACTACCGGGCGAGCGCTCACCGGAGCGATCGGGTTCCACGGGCCCATCGGAACCGAAAGCCGCGCCGGGGTCGATCTCCCGCTGGCGATCTCGTACGCGACGAGGAACGCGAGCTGGGCAGCCCGTTCGATCTTTCCAGGAATCACCTTGACCGCCGTGTCCTCCGGTTGGTGGTAATCCTCGTGGATTCCCGAAAACAGCGAGGCTGTCGGGATGCCGCCGAGCCACAGCGATCCATTGTCGCTACGGGTCGCTCCGGCACTGGCGTCGTCGTTGAGCGACAAACCGATGGTCGGAGCGAAGCGATCAAAGATCTCGACCAGATCGGGGACCTCCGCCCGTCCGACCACGGACATCTCGACTTCCTTGTTGCGCCCGACCATGTCCAGGTTGATCCCGGCGACCACATCACCCAGTTTCACGGTCGGCTCGCGGACGAAATAGGCGCTGCCCAGCAGCCCCAACTCTTCGGCGCTCCAGCCAGCGAAGATCAGGCTCCGCACCGGAGGAACGGGAAGCGAAGCGAACGCTTCAGCGACGGCGAGCACGGCGGCGATTCCGGAGGCATTGTCGTCCGCGCCCGGGTAAATCTCACCCGTCCGCGAGTCCTTGCCAAGATGGTCATAGTGGCCACCGACGAGCACGAACTGGTTGGACAGATCCGGATCCGAGCCCCGCAGGATTCCGAGAACGTTTGCCGTCGGTCGGCGATCGAGCGAATAGGCGTGGACGACACGGGCCCGCAACTCGGTCAAGGAAACGGCCTGTGGCCTACGCGACGCGTCCATCGCCTGTCGCAACGACTTCCAGTTCCGGGTCGGGTCAATCCAGCGTAGCAGTTCCTGCGACGCCAACGCGGCGACGATCCCCAAGGGCGTGTCCTCTCCCTGCACCCGCGCCGCACCACGCGGACGCCCGGGATCCCCGACGGGAAGGCGCCGCTGCTCTTCGGTCAGGATCGCCCATCGCGATCGACTACTGGACGGGCTCGCTGTCGGACCGTGCCCGGCCGGGTCGTCGACGACGATGAGACCCACAGCACCGTGCGCAGCGGCGACGCGAGCCTTCTGGCGCAACGACGCGTGAAGCGTCATTTCACGCCCTTCGAAAAACTCCGCACCACTCGCTCCGTCCTGATCCGGTTCATGACGGAAGGCGATGACGATTTTTCCCCGTGCGCCGCCTTGCCCCAGCGGCGCGTAATCATCCCATCCGTACTCCGGAGCGACGATACCGTAGCCAGCGAAGACAATTGGCGCTTCGATTTCGCCGATCTCGGAGAAGTCGAACGGCAACCACTCATCGCTGAGCGCGAAAGTCCGCGCGGTCATGCTGCCGTCGACGCTTCTTGTGAGAGTCAGCGATTCGTCAGCCGCAAGTACGCGGTGGAGTAGTTCGAAGCGTTGCAAGAATCCTTCTTTTGAGCCCGGGCGAATGCCGGCGGCCTCGAAGCGTGACGAAAGGTAGTCGGCAGCGATCTTCGCGCCGGGTTCCCCGGCCCTTCGCCCTTCCAGGCGCGGGGACGCCAGGAACCGGACTGTCGCCAGCAACCCGGACGGTCGAATCGTCGCCAGGGCCTGCTGCACTTCGGGCGTGAGAGCCTGGATTACCGGAGCGCAGGAAAGCTCGGGCCACACTCGGCCGATCGAAACGATGGTCCAGAGCAGGAGGCCTCGAATCGTTGGTGAGTATCGAGGGTTGAACATCGATTTACTTCCTCCCTCGACGAATTCCGCCCGTCCGGCGAGGGCCCCACAGTCTTGCACAGCCCGCGCGCAACTGTGAACGCGAATGATCCGCGGCGATGTAGTCTGTCCAGGGTCCGAACTCTGTTACGGCCGAATGCCCTCGGATTGGGGAGACACGTGCGGGAGACGCAAACGTGGACCGTCGTCTTTGTGCTGGTCCTCGTCCAGGTTTTCTTCGGTCTGCATTACCCCGCCGCGAAGCTTCTCCTCGCCGAGATCACCCCTCGTGCCTGGGTCGGCCTACGCGCCGCCGGAGCAGCGGTGGTCATCTTGAGCTGGGCGCGCCTCGGGGGGCGCCGCTTCCCGACCGATCGGGCCACGCTGGGTCGAATCGCGTTGTACTCGATCTTCGGCGTCGTCATTAACCAGCTTTGCTTCATCGAGGGGCTGAATCGGACGACGACGACCCACTCGTCGATCCTCAACACTTCGATCCCAGTTCTGACCCTGCTCTTTGCTGTTGTACTGGCCCGGGAGCGGATTGACCTCCGACGCACGATGGCGTTGGGCCTGGCGCTGGTCGGC
>JANNRU010000225.1:0-6004 GCA_031401755.1 Acidobacteriota bacterium
GCGATGGCTGAGGTCGATCCCCACCTTTTGCGGCGAGTTCTCGATAATCTGGTCTCGAACGCTTTGAACCACTCGCCGGCCGGCGGGACGATACTGCTCGGCTTGCGAGTCGCCGACGATTCGACCGAGATCGACGTTGGCGATGAGGGTCCGGGAATTCCGGAGGAACATCGACAGCGGATCTTCGAAAAGTATGTCCAGTTCGCGCATCGCAACGAATTCTCGACGGCCAACCACGGCTTGGGCCTGACATTTTGCAAGCTCGCGGTCGAAGCGCACGGCGGATCGATCGTCGTCGAGGGGGGCCCACGCGGCGGATCGATCTTCCGGACCCGCTGGCCGGTCGCGGTGGGTGATCTGGTCGGCGTCGGCGCCGATCGAGCGCGCTAGTTCAGAACGGGAGTTCGTCCCACCGTACTTGTCGGTTCGAAGCCTTGATGAACGCCCACTGGTACTGACGCGGCAGGGGGATCTCGGATTCCGGTACGCCGACAACGCGCTCGTACTCATCGAAGACCAACACGGCGGTTCGGCCGTCGAGGATTCGATAGAGCCTGAATTTCACGGTCTCGCGGCGCGGTTGATCTTCACGGGCGAGCCGCCAATTCCAGCCGCCGCGGATCGTAGCGGCATCTGCCTCGTCGAGCGTCAACTCAAAGCGGCCAAGGGCACCGCTGAAGACATAGTCGGTCTGCAAGCTCCAAGCGGTATCGAATCCCTCAAGGGATCCGTTGTGGAAGTAGCGCCAGCGCATCTCGACGTGGCCGTCAACCGACCGCAACCAGAGCGCGATCTTGTAATCGCGGCTGACGTGGTACCAAGTCCCATCCCAACTGCCCGCGTCGGAGCGAGCCGGTGGCTCGGGCACCGATTCGCGCGTCTGAGCCGAAATCGAGCCCAGGCTGACGCACAGGCAAGCCACGGTCGCGAGCATCCACGGGAATCGTGCAGGTTGGAGAGGAACGCGCATTATCGCGCGCACTATAACCCGGCGATTCCGCCACGGCCAACGATACGGGCGCGTCTTGCGAGCATTTTCAAGCGGCGCTTCGTGGCCGCGGGTTCGTCGGGACCGGCGAGTCCGGCCAGTTCCACGGCAAGCCAGGCGTGTGCGGCCGCTCCGGCTGTCGAACGGCCCGCCAAGGCGCGTATTTGAGCCTCGACGGTGGGCAGGTCCCCGCGGACGGCTGGGCCGGTCAACGCTGCGGGGACACCACCGGCGGCGAGTTGGTCCAGCGTACCGCGGGCCAGCGCGACCAGGGCTTTTCGCGCGGCCTCGGGCGGGACCTCAATCGAGGCCAATAGGCCACTAGCCAGTGAGAACAAGGCCACGAAGTCGTTGGCCACGACGGACGACGCGGCGTGATATGCGGCCCGGGTCGTGTCGTCTAGCTCGATTCGGATCGGGAGCGGGATGAGTCCGAGCGCTTTGGCCAATCGTCGCGCCGCACGGACTCCTCCGCGGTCGCCTTCGATCCGGCAGGCGGAGCCGCGAAGCGCGACTCTGGCCTTAGGAAGGGCCCCGAGCGTCTGCATTGGGTGCAACACGCCGATCGCGGCACCCCTGCGGGCGAGCGGCGTCAGCAGCGCCGGACCCAGCGCCCCCGCGTGATGCAGCACGACCCGCCGACTCCAATCGACGCGGGAGCTCGCGGCCAATCGGCGGACGAGGCCGGCCAATTCGCGGTCCGGAACGGCGAGCAGGAGGACCGGTGCAAGGGCCGCGGCTTTCTCCGGAGAGCGGGTTCGTCGAATCCTACGGCCCACCGCGATGTCGGCAGCGGCGGAGATGCGCCGGGCGGCCAGCGCGCGGACGGGGATTCCTGCAGCGCACAGCGCCGGCACGAGCGCCCGCGCGAGCTTTCCAGCTCCGACGATCGCGACGCCGAGGTCCCGGTCAGCCACGGTTCCGGCTCCGCAGTAGTTCGAGCAGCGTCGTCATCTCTGAAGGAATCTGGGCTTCGAATCGCAACTCCCGGCGATCGATCGGGTGTGCGAGCTCCAGTTCGGCCGCGTGGAGCGCGAGACGATCGAAGCGTTCGAGCGCTCGGCGCAACGTAACGTCGTCCACGCCGTTCCAGGAGCGTCCGCCGTAGCGCGAATCGCCGACCACGGGATGTCCGAGCGATTGGAGATGCACACGGATCTGATGGGTCCGACCGGTCCAAGGCCGGAGCTCGGTCCAGGTGAACGCCTCGAACCGCTCCAGCACGCGCCAATCGGTGCGCGCCGGTCGTCCGCTCCGCGCGATGCACATCTTGACCCGATTCGTCCGGCTGCGGGCGATTCCGTGCTCGATCGTACCGCGATCGGCGTCGAGCCGACCACTAACGAGCGCGAGGTAGCGCTTGACGATTCGTCGCTCGGCGAAGTCAGCGACCAGGCGGCGATACGCCGGGTCGGTCTTGGCGATGAGTAGTAGACCGGAGGTGCCCTCGTCGAGACGATGCACGATGCCTGGACGATCCGGCGCTCCGATCCGCGAGAGCGGGATCTCCAGCGCTAGCAACGCATTCACGATCGTGCCCCCGCGCCGTCCGCTTCCCGGGTGCACGATGATCCCTGCTGGCTTGTCGAGCACCAGCAAATCGGTATCCTCCCAAACGCGCGTCAGCGGGATCGATTCTGGCAACGGACCTGGCGGCGCGGGGTCCGGTAGGGCGACCACGACCTGCATCCCGCGGGCGAGAGTGTAGCACGGATTCGGCGGTGCTATACCAGCGACGAGCACACGCCCTGCGAGGATCCAGCGTCGTAGCTCGGACCGTCTGCGACCGACAAGCTCGGCCGTCAAGAACCGATCGAGCCGCTCCCCGGCGCATTCTGCGGAAACATCGAGCGCGACACGTTCGGACATCACGGCGCCGGGGGTCGCCCGCCGACCGGACGTCGAACAAGTAGCAGCAGCAGGCCGACTCCGACGCCGCTCAGCGCGATCAGTTGGGATGTGGAGATGAGTCCGTCGAAATAGACGCCGCGCTGCAGGTCACCCCGCCAAAACTCGATGAGGCTCCGAGTCAATCCGTAGAGTACGAGGTAGCACCAGAAGACCGTCCCGTCGGGGCGGATCCGCTTCCGCCACAGGGCGGTCAGGATTAGCGCCAAGAGGATGTCGTTTCCCGCCTGGAGCAGTTGGGTCGCGACGAGTGGAACGTGGAGCGGCACACCCGTTTGAGCGTGTGCGACCGGATCGGTGAAAACCACGGCCAGAGGATTGCTCGATTCGGTCGCGTGCCCCCAGCAGCATCCGGCGCAGAAGCAACCTAGCCGTCCGATCGACTGCGCGAGGGCGAGCGGGGCGGCGACCGCGTCTCCGAGACGGAACAGCGGGAGCCCGTGGCGGCGCGCGTAAACGACGAAGGCCATCGACCCGGCGGTGACACCGCCGAGGAGCACGCCGGCCGAGCGCAACGTACCGAGGAGTTCCAGCGGGTGCTCGATGTAGTAACGGAGATCGAGCAGGACCAGGGTCGCCTTCGCGCCAACGATTCCCCATAACAACGAGTAAAACACCAAGTTGTAGCGGTGTTCGTCCGACACGTCGAGTCCGGCGGCTCGTCGAACGAACCACCAACCGCCGAGCAGCGCGCCGAGGGCGAACAGCACGCCATAGGTCGGCAGGGCGAGGTGCACGTGACCCAGCCAGGGAAAACGAACCGTGCCGAGATCGATAAGTGTGGGAAACATCGCGCAATCGTCGGCGCGTCATCGCGCCGGGCAGGAGTCTACTCCGGAGAGGTGTCCGCCGCCGATGCCGGCGCAGCTTCCTTGACCGGTCGGAAGGCCATCAGCAACAGCAGCATCGAGCCGGCGACGATGCAGGAATCCGCCACGTTGAAGGTCGGCCAGTGCGCCGTTCCGAAGCGATCCACGAGCCAGTTGGCCAGGCCAGACGGTGGTGCGTAGACGTCGATGAAGTCGACGACCGCTCCGCGGAAGAGCCGGTCGAGCAGGTTGCCGACAGCGCCGCCCAGGATCAGCGACAGGCTGGTCAGGGTTCCGCGGTCCCCGGAATCCGTGCTTCCGATGAAGTGGAGGATCAAGGCGACCGCCAGCGACGGGAGGAAGGTGAGCAGGATCCAGCGCCACGGAGTCTCCCACCCCGCGAACGCTCCGAACAGGCCGCCGGAGTTACGCGAATAGACCAGTTCGACGAATCCCGGAACGATCTCCAGCGGCGAGCTCCCGCGAAGGCGGGTATGAGCCCAAATCTTCGTTGCCTGATCCAGCGCGACGACCCCCGCGGCCAGAGCTAGCCACGCGCCTCGGGCTCCCAGCGATTTCAACGACTCGATCACGCCTCGGGGCTCGCGGCCATGCTGCGGACCGACCGCGAACAACGACCACAGATCGTCGGCCAATCCGTGTCTTGCCCCACATCGGAGGTCCAGTGCCAGCAGCGCTCGCACTTGGTCCCGGAGGCGTGCTGCACCGCGACCGCGAGACCGGGGATCACCTCCGAGCGAGCGGCGGTCTCGTCGATCGTCGCACCCAATCGAACCTCGCTGGTCAGCAAGTAGAAGCGGAGTGCGTCGCCGAACGAGCGCAGAAACGACAGCAACTCGGGGTGCGCGTCAATGGTGATGGCGGACTCGAGAGAGGACCCAATCTTCCCTTCACGACGGGCCGCTTCAAGCGATCGATTGATCTCGTTGCGCACCGAGATGAGGTGCGTCCAGCGTTCGAGGAGTGCTGGGTTCGGCGCGGCTTCGAGCGGTTCGGGAAAGCGCTCGGTGTGCACGGTCGCGGTCGCCCAGGCCTCCCGGCCGCGCAGGGTCTCGATCTCCTGCCAGATCTCCTCGGCCGTGAACGGTACGAGCGGTGCCATCAGGCGGCATAGCCCGTCCGCTAGGCGCCACAGCACGGTTTGCGCCGAGCGACGCTCAGGGGCGATGAGCGGGGAGGTGTACAGTCGGTCTTTGATGACGTCGAGGTAGAAAGCGGACAGTGTGACCGCGCAGAATTGGTGCAGCCCCTGGTGGATCGCATGGTATTGATGATGTTCGTAGGCCTCGATCCAGCGTTGGCGTAGCTGCTCGAAGAGCTGAAGTGCCCAACGATCGATCTCCTCGAGCGACTCGTAGGCCACGAGATCGCGATTCGGGTCGAAGCCGTGGAGGTTGCCGAGCAGGTAACGAAACGTGTTACGGATCTTGCGATAGGCTTCGGCGTTGCGCTCGAGGATCTCCGGCGACAGGCGCATGTCGTCGAGGAAGTCGATCATCGCGACCCACAGGCGCAGAATGTCGCCGCCGCTGCGCGACGCGATCTCTTGCGGTGAGATCACGTTGCCTTGAGACTTCGACATCTTTCGACCCTCGCCGTCGAGGGTGAAGCCGTGGGTGACGACCGTTCGGTACGGCGCGCGCCCTTGGCTCTGCACACCGACCAGCAGCGAGGACTGGAACCATCCGCGGTATTGGTCGTGCCCTTCGAGGTAGAGGTCGGCCGGCCACGGCAGCCGATCCTCGTGACCGAGCAGCGCCGCGTGCGAAACCCCGGATTCGAACCAGACGTCGACGATGTGATCGTGCACCTGCAGGCGATCGCGGCGACCGCACACGGGACAGCTCACGTCGGCGGGGACCAGACGGGCCAAACGCTCGGCTTCGTTCGCATAGGGGCGGTGTCCCCCGGCCTGGTCCGGCGCGCCGAACCAGGCGTCCGAGCCTTCCGCGAGAAACAGCGCTTCGATGTGCTCGAAGAATGAGAGATCGCGGATGAAGGCGTGCTCGTCGTTCTCGATGCAAGTGGCGCAGACGACAGCAGGAATCGGAACGCCCCAGGTGCGCTGACGCGAGATGCACCAGTCGGGTCGACTCTCGACCATGTTCCGGATTCGAGCTTCGCCGCTCGCCGGATGCCATCGCACCTGCTGGACGGCGTCGAGCGCACGGCGTCGGAGCTCGCCTGCGTCCATCGAGATGAACCACTGCGGCGTCGCGCGGAAGAGGATCGGCCCGGCGCAGCGCCAACAGTGCGGATAGCTGTGGGGGTAGTCGGC
>JANNRU010000226.1:0-3285 GCA_031401755.1 Acidobacteriota bacterium
GTCCGTTGCGTGGCCATGGGACGGTCCGCGGGGAGAGATGACCCAAGATAACCGGCCCCGCCCGCCACTTCAATAGCGTTAGGCGCTAGTCATTGCTATTAATCAGAGATTCCCTAGCTTTCACACCTGAACCGACGATCTCGTCACACGTCAGGATGGCAAACGCCGGCGGCTTGTTTTGCGAACGCTGTTGCGGCGACCGCTTGAAATCGCCGGTCAACTCCAGTGTGCCCGGAGGTGGCGCCTGAAGATCGCCCGCGCTCGTTCTCAATCTATCGACGGGCTGCCCTCGATGACTTGCCCAGCCACCGTCAGATACCTCCAGCAGGATAGCGGCACCAGAGTGCGCCGTCGTCAGCGCAGGTCACCGACCATCCTCCGTGGTGTGGGATGTCAGCCGGGACGGTAACAGTCCAGGACTTGTCAAAAAAGTCGTTGTGGCCCGACACCCATACGTCCTTCCCAACGTCCGTCCGCAAGTGAAGAGCGCTCTCATCCGAGATGGTGGCGTCGAGCACCCGTGTACCACAGAGCCAGGCCAGGGCGTAGGCACGCATCGGATCATCGGGCTCACCCTCCGGGGGTTGCCAGGGCGCTGAGGCGAGGGCGCGCTGCCAATCAGCGCTGTCACCGACCCGCCACTCGCTCAGCAAGCCAAGCCAGGAAATACGGGGAACTTCGCCCAGCTGGTTGGCCCCGCCCCTGGACAGCTCGACCCGAAAGCCAGCCGCGTAGCTCACGGCTGAGAAGCTCGCGCCAACCACGAGGCGTGCCAAAACCCGGGTCGCGACGTGACGATCCGACGTCTTGATGACATCTTCCCTGGTCATGGCGTTTGATCCGTGTGCCCGCCAGCCCGCCGCTGTTGTTGTGACTCGTTCCGGCGAAAGCGCTCGCCGGAAAGCCGCGTTGGGTCGTCCGTCCCAGGGCGAGTTGTCACCGCGCGGTGGCCCTTCCCCTTACCGCCCTCCATCGTACGAACGTCGACCTTTCCGTGCTTTGTTGGCACCTCACGGATGAAGCCTGCCTCTACTGTCCCGGTTGCTTCGCGCCGCGGAAATCCAGCGTTATCGAAGCCCTCTCTCATTCTCTGTTGGCTCACTGGAATAGCCGTCCGATCGCTAGCTACAATGAAATCAGGTGCCGAATGCGGGGATACATCGCCACCAATATCCGCCGCCTTGCCAGCGGACTTGGTTACATCCTTCCCACGATCCGCGCCCTTGAGGAACGTAGCACCGGCCTTGATATCATCAACCCCAATCGGGAGACCAGGTCCACCAGCAACGACGCGCCGGATTCGAGGCGAGGTTTCCATGGCGACATGCGTCGTGGCGCGGAAGGTTCAGTTCTGCGCCGCTCACCGACTCCACAACCCAGGCAAATCCGATGAGTGGAATCGAACCACTTTCGGACGCTGCAACAACCCCAACTTCCATGGCCACAACTACGAGGTGGAGATCACCGTCGAGGGTGAGATCGACCCGGAGACCGGGTACGTGGTCGTTGCCGATCGGCTCAAGCGGATCGCCGACGAGCACGTCGTGGCCAACCTCGATCACAAGAACCTCAACCTCGATGTTCCCTGGTTCACCAATCGGCTGACCTCGGCGGAGCACCTTGCTGTCTACTGTTGGGACCAACTGGCTGGTCGGATCCCGACCGGGCGGCTCACCAGCATCCGGGTGGCCGAGAATGCGGTCAACTCGGTCGAATACCGAGGAGCCTAGCGTCCCGCACCGCCTTGTCGTTCGCCGGGAACCGCACGTCGGTGTTCACACAACGCCCGATCTTCGGGTTGGCCATCGGTTGAGGGGATGGCGAGTGAGTGCTCCGCGATCCGGGAGACCGGTTGAATCGGGCGCGAGGACGGTCGACCGGTGCGCGAGCAAGACCGCCCTCGGCGGCAACGCGAGCGACATGGTTCCGGACCCGCTTGGCTGGGTTGGGACCGATCCAGGGCGGTGAGGCTCGGGTTCTGATGATCTTTGGGGGCGCCGCGCTGGCCCGGTTCCTCAGGAAACGAAAAGAACTCGGCAGCTTCACCACCCCCGGCCTGGTCGATCTCTTTCCCAAGATCTCGGATACCGCCATCGGGGTGACCGCAGCCGTAATGATGTTGCTGATGACCGGCACCAAGGACGGTCAACGGCGCCCACTGCTAACCTGGACCGAGGCTCGGACGATTCCGTGGGACAGTCCACCGAATCGGGCCAGGTTCATGGTGTCGATCAAGCCCCCAAGCTCCTTGGCTTCCCCGAGGAGGAGCGCTCCGTAGGCCTGGCCCCGCTCGTCTGACAAGGGCTCGGCTGCTTCCGAACCGCATAGGTGTTCGGCAACAAGTCTTTGGGTTTGGCCGACTACCTAACAAGGTCGAACGTCTGCGGAGACCTCGGTGAGGCGGACAATCTGGCGCCGTTGTCGAGCATGACAGCGGCCTCTGGCCCGACGTAGAACGACTTCACCTTTTCACACCGCTTCCGGATGATCATCGCAAACACCGCATAAAGCTCATCAGATTGCTTGCCATGTCCGACCGTCCCTACCTGTCCTTTGATCAACTGCTGATCAGATAGCCCCCTCCAGCTTGCAGCGCAATGGTGTGGGGGTTGTTGGCTTGATCCACGGCATACATCTGACCCCCCGCGCGCTGGGGAACTGCCCGAAAGTTGACCGGGACTCCATGATCGACTATCAGGTAAGTGTCGAATGGCCTCAAATCGTCGATGTCGTGGAGTGCCGCTAGCCTTGGCTCCGCGAACAGCCCCCCTTGCACAAAATCGACTGGTCGGACTTCCATGACCTCGCGGGCGATCGCCACCAAGTCGCCATGAGTCGCAAAAAATGGGGTGAGCTTCCTACTCATCGGGGGCTCGAGGCTTGGGGGTGGTCAACACATGCTCGCCTGTGTGGGCACGAATCTGGTCTGCGTTGGATGCTTCTCGAGTGGTGAGCGTGACGCCGTCTGCGCGCGTGTCTACCGTGTTCACTCGAAGAGTCTTACCGCCCTTCGTTGCCGTGACGTCGGGATACGACGAGCCCCGCCGCGATCCACCTGGCCCAGGCAGGGTATTCTTCTGGGCCTCGTCCACCACCACCCGTAATCGTCCAGCCGCGGTTTTCCATTTCAGTCGCAACTTCACTAACATGAGCGCGCGTAGCCGGTTTGCCGAGGCGCCCTCCCTTTGCGGCTTCGCCTGCACTCTCAAGTGTCTTCTCAGCCGTTCGAACGTATTCGACACGCTCGACCGTGTTCGTCGCATCCTTCGCCCGGTCGGCGCCCTT
>JANNRU010000227.1:0-4603 GCA_031401755.1 Acidobacteriota bacterium
GGACGGAGTGGTCGCGCCCAAGAACGTAGAGATCGGCGATGCGACTCCGCCTCCGCCCGGCAAGGAGGGGAACAACTACTTCGCCAGTTTCGAACCGGCCCAACTCGAGTTTGACCTGAAGCCGACGCTCGGACCCGGTGAGCACAAGATAGCGGGCAAGTTGACCTACTATTACTGCATGCTCGCGAACGGGTTCTGCGCGAACAAGAAAGCCGGGTTCTGGATTCCGGTCACGATTCGCTAACGCGCATCGATACGCCACGTCGGGCGATGCGCACAGGCAGCACTGTCGCACCCGTCCTCGTCATCGCGGCGGCAACCGTGGAGGCGCCTCCTTCCCGCGCAATGGCCACGAGGCACCCTCCACCGCCCGCTCCGCAGACTTTCACCCCCAGCGCCCCGGCGCGGCGCGCGGCTGCGCCGGCCGCCAACAAGGCCGGTGTCGCCACCGTCGGAGCCAAACGGTAGCGCAGTTGCCCTTCTTCTCCGAGCAAGCCCCCGAGCCTGTCAAGGTCCCCCGCCCTCAGTGCTTCGAGGAGCTCGGTAGAGAGCTCGGCGATACGCTCCATCCGGCGGACGGCGGACGGCTCGGCCTCGACGAATCGTCGGAACATCTCCCAGTTGCTGAAGCCAGAGTGGCGCGGCTCGCCCGTATAAGCCAGCACGAGCCGATTGCCGAGACCGGGCGGAATCGGAATCGCCTCGCGGCGAACTCCGTCGACGCCGTGGTGGTAGGCCGCCAGGCCCCCGTTAAGCGCAGCCAGGTAATCCTGACTTCCCGTCGGCACACGGAGCTGCGCGGTTTCCGTGTTCATCACTCGTTGGAACAGCGCGGAGCGAGAGAGGCCGGCTTCCGTGAACCGGTTCAACGCCGCCCCGAGCGAAACCGCGAGCGTGGAACTGCCGCCGAGCCCGGCGCCCGCCGGAGCCGTAGCTCGCAATTTCACGCGCATTCCCCGCTCGCAACCAAAGGCTCGAATCAATCGAAGAGGCAAGGCCAGCGGGCCAGCGATCGCCGTCGGTCCGAGCGGCAACGCCCGATGTGTGCTGCAACCGCGATCCTCGGAGATCAGCTCTAGCCGACGCGAGCCGAGTGGCTCCAAGGTGACGAACGCAGGTAAGTCGATCGCGACGTTGATCGTGATTGCGCCAGGCACGAGGACCGACAGCGGCCAGATATCGAGCGTTCCTCCGGCGAGATCGATGCGTGTCGGAGCCGACGCGGAGACAACGGCGCGCCGGGTCATGCTGCCGTGCGGGATTGGAATTCGTGGATCATCGTGGCCGGCGATCGGCCGCATGGTAGCGGCTGCGCCGCAGTCATTACCAGATCGGAGGACGACCTGGGTCAGTCCGATGTGTCTGCGTGCAACCGGATGTAGTGCTCCAGCCGCTGCGCGTCGATCTCTTCAAGCTCCTCGAACTCGATGGCGAACCCGGTGGAGTGTCCGGATGCAGGGTCATTCCCGGACCGGACGTGGACCACGGCTGCCCGGCAGACGATTGCGGCAGAGCTTCCCGGCAGATGGAATCGAAGATCGAATCGCGATCCCAGCGCAGGTTGGAGATCGGTCTTCAGAAAGGTCCCTCGAATCGACAGGTCACGGCTGAACGCCTGCCGCCAGCCTTCTCGGTCGCCGCCGAACTCGAATCGGAGGTTGACCCCGTAACGCGTGGATCGCCGGCGCGGGAGCGGGAGGAACCTCCGCACTTCCCGAAACATGTCGCCGCCGTCGATCGGCTTGACCAGGACCGCCTGCGCGTGGGCCTCGTCGGTCCGAGCGCGAAGCTCCGCGGCCGTGACCACGATCAACGGGATCTCCCTAGTGTCCGGTGACGCTCGCAGTTGACGACGGAAAGCGAGGCCGGCGTCGTCCGGTGCTTGAACTTCCTCGATGATCAAGCTTGGCCGGCGACGCCGGGCCAAACGCATGGCACCGTGGTCCGGTCGCGCATGAACCAACCGCAGCCCGGCACCGTTCAGGAAGGGCGCGACGAGTGCTGGATCAGGCCGCTGCTCGGCGACGATCATCACCGTGCGACGCGATCGCCACCAGAGTCGATCGAACACGTACAACCCCCAGGAACGCGAGAATCGGTGGGAACCTCGCTTCGAACATAGGTTCGGGCGACCGGCTCGGGCAACGGGACCCGAAACGATCAGGATCGATACAATGTGGGGGTCCCACAATGGTTCGTGGCGCGGCGGCGAGGCGGAGGGTCGTGAAGAGAGTCCAAGCGTTGGCCCTCGTCGGACTGGCCCTCATCGCGGCCCTCGTGCTCTGGCTCGCGCGGACCGCCGATCGGCCGCCACCGCTCCCGGCGGATCCGATCCATCGGGATTGGGATGGCGCGGACGATTGCCTGGACTGTCACGGCCCGGGGCGATCGGCGGAGCGCCGCCCCGACCACCCGTTGGGCCACGACTGCCGGCGCTGCCACTTTCTGGAGCCATCAGCGAGCGATCGAGGGCGGTAGCCCGAACAGGGTCAGGAGCTCGGCGAGCACCATCGCGGTCGCGCCCCAGATCTCGTCCCCGTCGAGATCGATCGTCGGACAAAGTTGCTCCAAGCCGTCGCGCCGGCGGGAGACGAGCTTGAGGTTTCGAGCATCGGCGAGCGCTGCGATCGACGGCTCAAGGATCCGATCGACTTCTCCGGGCAACGCGGTCAGCTCGGGGCGTGCGCCGGTCAGTCCGATGATCGGGTGGAGCCGGAAACCGCTGATCGGGATCTCGATCGGCGTCAATCGTCCGGCGATCCGAACGGCTTCGGGCATGAGCCCGATCTCCTCTTGCGCCTCTCGAACGGCCGCCTGCTCGAATGACTCACCGAGTTCGACCGTGCCGCCGGGGAGCGAAATTTGGCCACCGTGATGGACCAACGATGCCGTCCGCCGCGTGAGTACCAAGTGAGCGCAGTCCGCGCGGGGGTAGAGCAGCAGGAGTGCCGCCCCATCGCGCGGCGCTCGACAGTAAGCTTCGCACGGAGCCGCCCTTTGCGGCCGTGGCGCGAGGAGCGAGTGGGCTGAGCTGCCAGGAAGCGGCCGCGACAGCCCCTGCTCAAGCAACCCCAAAACGTCATCGAACCGCATTCGTTCCGCGCTGCCTCCATTCTCGCTGACCCGTGGATGGTACCGCGCCCACGAGCATGGGCCGCCCTTCGTTTCGCGCCGGGCGCACACGATGCGGGCATTCGGGCGTCGTGGTAACATTTGGCGGCCTCGAAAGCGCCGGCCGGCGTAGCTCAGTTGGTAGAGCAGCTGATTCGTAATCAGCAGGTCCGCGGTTCGACTCCGCGCGCCGGCTCCATCCCGCCCGGTCGGAGGCATTTGGTGCGGGCGACGATCGGTACCGCAACGGGCTTCCGAGGTTCACTCGCTTCGGCGCACGAGCCCCGGTGAGTCAACTTGCGGCCAGGTTCGCCGACGAGGAAGGCCCGTGGTACTTGCGGCCCCTGCCCATGGCGGTCTTCTCCGGGCTCGCCGTGGCCGCCGTGATCGCAGGGATCGTGGCGGTGTGGGCAACGTCGGGTGGCTTCGACCGATTCCAGGCGGCACTCGGTAGCTGTCCGACCCCGTTCTGCGATTTTTCGCGTCATTACTTCCCGATGGCGAAAGAAATCGAGTCCGGACGCGGACCCGTCGGCGGCTTCCATCACCCACCATTCTTTGCAATCCTACTCTCCCCTCTTGCCTGGCTCGGACCCGGACCTGCACTGGCCGTGTGGGGAGGAATCCAGTTCGTCGGCTTCGGCGCGCTCGCACTGTTGCCGCTGACGCTCGCAGCACCGCGATCGCGGTTCACGGTACTCTCCGCCGGCTACGCCTTCTTGTTGACCATCTCGGTGCCCTGGTTGCATGCGATCGCCTGGGGCCAGGTCAGCTCGCTGTTAACCGTCGCGATCCTCGCGGCCTATCTCGCGCATCGGCAAGAGCGGTCACTTTGGGGTGGCGTGATCCTCGGCGCGGCAACCGCGATCAAGTACTATCCGGCCCTCTTCCTGATCCCACTCGTCCGTGCAGGCTCGCGGCGACTGGCCGTCGGGTGGGTTGTCGGTTGTGTCGGCGCACTCGCCGTGCTGCCCATCCTGTTTCTCGGCCCCCGATCGACGATCGAGTTCTACCGCGAAATCGCCGTCCGCGCCGCGAAGATCTCGACCGCGCAGGACGTGAGCTCGCAGTATCTACCGCATGTAGCAGCACGTTGGAGCGCTTGGGTCACGGGCGGATCGGAAATCGGCGCGGCCGAATCGAGCCGTGGGCGCTGGGACGCGGAACCACGGCTGGGCCGCGCGGCGCAGCCGATCCGGCTCGTCGCCACAACCCTCGGCTGGGTCCTGCTCTTAGTTCACCTGGCCATCGCGAGGCGGCTGTGGAGACAACGCCGGGCGATGCGCGAACTATGGGCTTTTCTGTGGGTCGGCTGTTCTTTACCGCTGGTGCTTCCGACTTCCTGGCCGCACTACCTGTTGCACCTGCCGATCGCTCAGTGGTTCTTGCTGGACCGGATTGCTCAGGGCGACCGAGTTTCGCCGGCGCGATCCCGCACCGCGCTCATCCTGGTCTTGGCTTCGATCTCGCTTTCGATTGGTCCGACGATCGC
>JANNRU010000228.1:0-1758 GCA_031401755.1 Acidobacteriota bacterium
CTTCGCGATCCACTTCTGACGCGGACCAGGGGCACCTCGATCCACCTCGGTCCCAACCGGTTCCAAGCCCTCGCAAGCGCGCCGGCATTCTCGATCCCGTGGACTCGGTTGATTGTGGTTCGCGGCGCCCATGGCCCGATGAGGCCCGATGCCACTCTTGGCCCTACGATCCGCTCATGTCTGATCTTGCCCCGAAAAAGTGGACACCCAACAAGGAGCTTCAGGGCTCCGCAAGGATGATGTTCCGATGGGCAGTTCCCGTAGAAAGCACAGCCGCGAGTTCAAGATCGAGGCGGTGAAACAGGTCGTCGTGAAGGGACGGCCGGTGTCCGAAGTCGCGGAGGGCCTGGGGGTGAATCCGAACATGCTCTCGCGCTGGAAGACGGAGCTTTGGTCCGACGGCGCGGTTGCGTTTCCCGGCAACGGCAAGGCCAGTGCAAATGACGAGGAGGTTCGCCGCCTGCGCCGCGAGCTGGCGACGGCCCAACAGGAACGCGACATCTTAAAAAAAGCGGTGGTGTTCTTCGCGAAGGCCAAGAGCTGAAGTTCGTGTTCGTCCTCGACCACCGAGAGATGTTCTCGGTGGGTCTGATGTGCAAGACCCTCGATGCCTCCCGGAGTGGGTTCTATGCGTGGCTCGGTCGCGATGAGAGCGACCGGGCCCGCGAGGACCAGCGGCTGACGGCGCTGATTCAGAGCATCTTCAACGAGAGCCGTGGCATCTACGGCGTTCCGCGCGTGCACGAGATCCTGCGGCAGCGTGGCGAGCGGTGCAGCCGCAAGCGAGTTGCACGGCTGATGCAGAAGGCAGGTCTGCGCTCGAAGACGAAGCGGCGGTTCCGCGTGAAGACCACCGACTCAAAGCATGGTCACCCGATCGCCCCGGACCGTCTCGGCCAGGACTTTGGCGCCAGCGCTGCGAACGAGTTCTGGGTCTCAGACATCACCTACATCCCGACCGACGAGGGCTGGCTCTACTTGGCGTCCACGATGGACCTGTTCTCGCGCAGGATCGTCGGCTGGTCGATGGCATCGACGCTGCACTCCACGATTGTGATCGATGCGCTGTGCATGGCAATCGATGGACGCGGGGCAACCGCCGGCCTGGTCCATCACTCCGATCGCGGAGTGCAGTACGCGTCCTCCGAGTTCCGCGCCGTGCTCAATGCGCACGGCTTCGTCGCCAGCATGAGCCGCAAGGGCAACTGCTATGACAACGCGGCCAAGGAGAGCTTCTTCCACACCCTGAAGACCGAACTCGTCAACCACGAGCACTACAGGACTCGCGAAGAGGCACGGGCCAGCGTCTTCGACTACATCGAGACGTTTTACAACCCTCGGCGCATCCACTCGACGCTCGGCTACCTGTCGCCTGTTGACTTCGAGCGCGCACGTACAAACGTCGCCTGACGGCGGCAGATTCTTCCAGACGGGGGCTACCGCCCCCGACCGCCGCGCTGCGCTTGAGCTCCGCGAGGCTCCACTCCGCGCGGCTCCCCACCATTCGTGTACGGACGCGTCCACGTAGTCTCACGCCCTTGACTCAAACCAGCAGAGCTGCTTACCTGCCGTCTCACTTAACCGCGTGTCCACGCAACCGGGGTAGGGTCACCTTCGAGATGGTGGGCGAAGACAAGTAGTGCACTTTGCCGTGGAGCCGACCTGCCGCGACTTCTGCGTCCCGGCGCAGCGCATCGGTCAACGTCTTGGCGAAGGGCTCGAAGTCCTTGAGCTTCTGCGGCCGAGGATCTTCGCAAC
>JANNRU010000229.1:0-3874 GCA_031401755.1 Acidobacteriota bacterium
GACGGATACGTCGTTCTATCCAAGGAAAAAGCCGAGCGCCTCAAGATCTGGGATGTCGTTGAGCGTGCTCACGATACCGGAGAACCGCTGCTCGGGCGGGTCCTAGACCGCATCAAGGGTGGGCTCAAAGTCGACATCGGCTTGCCAGCGTTCCTTCCCGGATCGCTCGTCGACGTCCGACCGGTTCGAAACCTCGAAAGCATGATCGGTCAGACCTATCCGATGCGCGTGATCAAGGTCAACAAGCGCCGCGGGAACATCGTGTTGTCTCGAAAAGCTGTCCTTGAGGTCGAGAACGCGACCAAGAAAGGGAAGACGCTGGCCGACCTCGAGGAAGGCAAGATCTTCCGAGGGATGATCAAGAATCTGACCGAGTACGGAGCGTTCGTGGACCTCGGCGGTATCGATGGATTGCTGCACATCACGGACATCTCGTGGGGGCGCCTCGGCCACCCCTCGGAGAAGTTTCAGATTGGCGATGAAGTCGATGTCGTGGTCCTCAAATTTGACCGTGAACGCGAGCGCGTTTCGCTGGGATTCAAGCAACTCCAGGACGACCCCTGGGAGTTCGCGCCACGCAAGTACCCCACGGGAGCACGGATCCGCGGCAAGGTGGTGAGCCTCACCGACTACGGCGCCTTCGTCGAGGTCGAGGAAGGGATCGAGGGCTTGATCCACGTCTCCGAAATGTCTTGGACCAAGCGCGTGAAGCATCCGTCGAAAGTACTCAACGTCGGCGACTGGATCGAGACAGTCGTCCTGGAAATCGACCAGGAGGGACGGCGGTTGTCGCTGGGGCTCAAGCAGACCGAGCCGAACCCGTGGGAGTTGATCGGCAGCAAGTACAGGATCGGCGATCGGATCACGGGCACCGTCCGCAACGTCACCGATTTTGGCGCCTTCGTCGAAGTCGAAGAAGGCATCGACGGATTGGTCCATATCTCCGACATGTCCTGGACTCGGCGGATCAAACATCCCAACGAACTCCTGAAAAAGGGCGATGAAGTCGAGGCCATAATCCTGAAGATCGACGGCGAGAACCAGCGCCTCTCCCTCGGCTTGAAGCAACTCCAACCCAACGTGATCGAAGACTTCTTCAGCACGCACGGCGTTGGCGATGTTCTCCGCGGCAAGCTGACTCGGCTCACGGACTTTGGGGCTTTCGTCGAGTTGTTCGAGGGCATTGAGGGCCTCGTCCATGTTTCGGAACTGGCCAACGAACGCGTGGATCGCCCGGAAGACAGCTTCCAGATCGGTCAGGAAGTCCGGGTCAAGGTGATCAAAGTCGACCCGGTCGAGAAGAAGATCGGCCTGTCGATCAAGGCGGCGTTGGACGAGCCAGAAAGCGAGACGGTCCAGTCCTATTTCGACAACCAGTCCGCTGACGGGAGCGCGACGCTCGGCGACTTGATTGATCCCAACCTCTTCCGGCGCGAGCCATCGCCACCCGATGTCGACGCGGTGCACGGCGAAAAAGACGCGAGCGGCGATCGATCGGAAGAGAGCTGACCGAAAGCCGGTCTCGATCGGTCGATGCGTGGAGCGATCGGCCTCGGTGGGCTGAAGGGGGGCGGGGATGACCAAGGCCGACCTCGTGGATGAAGTCGTCAGGGTCGCCTCGATCTCGAAAAAGGACGCCGAAGTCATCGTCAATACCGTCTTCTCCTCGATCGTTGAAGCTCTCCAGAACGAGGACAAGATCGAGTTGAGGGGCTTCGGAAGCTTCCGCGTGCGGCGTCGTCGCTCGCGACAAGGTCGAAATCCGAAAACCGGCGACCGCGTCGACGTTCCCGAAAAACGCATTCCCTATTTCAAGCCCGGCAAAGAGCTCAAGGATCTGATCAACGAGGGCGAGCCCAGTTCCGCCGGAATCGTGGCGAGCAGTGCGAGTGACTCGTTGGTTCCCGGCGTCTGAGGCGGGGACGATCCGCGATGAGCGATCCGATTCCGACTCCGGCTCGATCAGGTCCTTCTGGCGGGACTCGCTATCACATCGCGACCTGGGGCTGCCAGATGAACTTGCACGATTCAGAGAAGCTCGCCGGGGCGTTGGAGGGATTGGGCTACGAACGGGCCGTCGATCGCGAGGACGCCGACGTGATCCTGCTCAACACATGCTCCATCCGCGAGAAGGCAGAGGAGAAAGTATTCGACGAGCTCGGTCGGTTGCGGCCGCTGAAAGAGGCGCGCCCCGGATTGGTGATCGGAGTCTGTGGATGCGTCGCGCAGCATGCCGGTCAGGCGATCTTCGATCGCGCTCCTTTCGTCGATCTCGTCGTCGGCGCGCGGGCGATGGGTTCGGTAGCCGGCACGGTTTCGCGCCTGTTCTCCGGCGATCGTTCGACTCGTCAGTTCCTCGACATCGCCTATCGTGACGACTCGATCCGATTTCCTCATGACCAGATCGCCCGTCTGGGTCCCAATCCGGCGAAGGCGTTCGTAACGATCATCGAAGGCTGCAATCACCGCTGTACCTATTGCATCGTTCCGGTGACCCGCGGAAGAGAGATCTGTCGACCGCTGGAAGAATTGCTGGTCGAGGTCCGCTCGCTCGCAGATCGCGGAGTCGTCGAAGTGGAGTTCTTGGGGCAGACCGTCAACGCATATCGGGACGCGGCTGGTCACACCCTGGGCGATCTACTCTGTCGTACGGCCACTACCGCCGGCATCCGACGCATGCGATTCACCACCTCCCATCCGGCGCAGATGACGTCGGCGTTGATCGAGGCGATGGCGCGCGCGCGCCCCATCCTGTGTCCCTACCTGCACCTTCCGGTCCAATCCGGAAGCACACGTGTGCTCGGCGCCATGCGCCGCGGCTACAACCGCGAGGACTATCTGCGAGTCATCGATAGCCTGAGAGAGCGAGTGCCAGGAATCCGCCTGGGTACCGACGTGATCGTGGGTTTCCCGACGGAGACCGATCAGGAATTCGACGAATCGCTGTCGCTGCTGCGCGAGGTTCGGTTTGACACGGTTTATGCCTTCGTCTATTCGCCACGTGCCGGTACCCGGGCTGCCGAGATGGCGGGGGCGCTCCTGATTCCGACCGCCCTCGCACGCCTCAAACGTCTCCAAGACCAGCAGCAGGCGATCCAGGAGGAGTTGAACGCCACTTGGGTCGGCCAGGACGTCGAAGTCCTGGTCGAGGGGCCGAGCAAGCGAGACCCGAATCGATCCTCCGGGCGGACCCCTGAGTCTCGCGTGGTTGTTTTTCCCGGCACCGTCGCGCCCGGGAGTCTGATTCCGGTCCGCATCGAGCGGGCCACCGCGTACTCGCTCCGCGGGACGCCCAGCGGTCCCGCTTTGCCGATGCTCCCACATGCGCCTTATAATCTCCCCTCGAGGCCAACTCTATGAACGCGATGAACAAGACGACTCCAGACTCGACGATCGAAATGAAAGTTCGGGGACTGATGATCGACCCCGTCACCAACATGCCGATCATCGTGCTAAAGAACGCGTCCGGCGACGCCGTATTGCCGATTTGGGTCGGTATCTTCGAGGCGAACGCGATCGCGATGCGCCTCGAAGAGATCGAACCCCCTCGACCCGGCACCCACGACCTGCTGCAGAGCGTGATCCAGGGTCTCTCGGCAGAGGTCCGCCGGGTCGTGATCACCGATCTGCGGGACAATACTTTCTATGCCGAAATCCGGCTCGTCATGAACGACCGGGAAATGGTGATCGACGCGCGGCCCAGCGATGCAATGGCGCTCGCCTTGCGCGCCCACGCGCCCATCTTTGTCGACCGAGACGTTCTCAAGAAGTCGTCCACCGGGGACTCCAACGACTCGGAAGAGACCGAACGCTTACGGCGGTGGCTGGAGACAGTCGACCCCACCGAGTTGGGCCGATACCAGATGTGATCGGC
>JANNRU010000230.1:0-2240 GCA_031401755.1 Acidobacteriota bacterium
CCGGGCACAGCACCGACGGGATCCAGATACCAAACCCGGATCACGTCGAGATCCGGAATGGCACCATCCGAAACTGCGGGAGACACGGCATCTTCACGAACGCTTTCACGCACTACATTCGCGTGATTGGCGTGTCCGCAATCGGCAACGCCATTACTGGGATCGAGCGTCAGGGAACTGGCAATCTTGTCGACGGATGCATGGCGATCGATAACGGCCTAAACGGCATTCGTGTCGGTGTTGGGTCTCTCGTGATCAACTCGGTCGCCCAAAGCAACGGCAACCTTGGCCTCGTCGTATCTTCGACTTCGGGCTACCGCTCGAACGTGCTGACCGAAAACAACGGGGGCAACGGCGCCGCGCAGGTCTGTTGTGGGGGATTGGAGCTGGGCGCCAACGTCTGCGGAAGCGACCTGGTCTGCCCGTGAGTTACCAGGACGCGCATGGAAGGAGGGTATGACCATGCGAACAAGATTCCAAGACAACGATCGCTGCGGCGGAAGGCTTCGAAGGGCCCTCTTGTTCTTGGTTGCTGCGTCTTTCTGGGCGCCGCCGGGTCCATCGATGGCCGCCACTTCGCTCGCGGAAGTCCGCCTGTCGGCGGATGTCACAGTGGAGCTCGTGGGTCAGACGCTCGACGACGAAGCCGCGGTTTCGGACGACCTGGCAGGAACGGTAGCTCCGCTGAATATCGGGTTGATCCCGAGCCCGACAGATCTCGACGCATACGAGCTGACTTCCGGGGGAGACCATCTCCTGTCATTCGACACCACGGTTTCACTACCGGGGGGACTTACCGCACGACCCGGTGATGTGGTGCGGTTCGACGGCGCTAGCTACTCCATCGAGTTCGACGCCGCCGCGGCGGGAGTTCCACAAGGCAAGGATGTCGATGCCATCATGATCGTCGCCGGTTCGCTCGTGCTCTCGTTCGACGCCAGCGTGGATCTGAATGGATTGCACGTCGACGACGAGGACCTCGTGCGCTTCGACGACCCTGGATTCGCTATGTACCTCGACGGCTCGGCTGTCGGAATTGCCGCCGGTCTCGACCTGGACGCGGCGGACTACATCGAATGCAGCGACCATCTGCTCTTGTCCTTCGACGGGAGTGGAGTTATCGATGGTGTGGCTTTCGACGACGAAGACCTGCTGGAGTTCGATCCTGCCGGGAACTGGGAGATGGCGTACGACGGATCGGCTCGCCACGCCGGATGGGCTACCGCGGATTTGGATGCCGTCGATGCCGTGCCCGATGTGGGGCCCGGCCCCCCCGTGGTGTTCGGTCAGTCGATCAACGCAAACCTTAACAAGGTGGACTTCCTGTGGACGAATGCGGTCGCCTTCAGAGTGGTGCGCGGTTCGTTCGTCTCTCCTTCGAGCATAGGCAACTATGCTGTCGATGAGGCGTGGGCAGGAAACGGTAGCGTCGTTTCGGACACTTCAATGCCTACCCCGGGAACGGGATACTGGTATCTCGTCAAACCGGGCGGCTGCCTGCTAAGCAGCTGGCAGTCGACCTTGGGTGCCGAACCGGGCCGGGATGCCGCGATCCCGTAAGCGGGACGGAGCAAGCAAACTGCTCGAGGAAGTCCTCTATCTGTGGCGACGCGAGCGCACCGAAATCGAACAGCCCTCACTCGGTAGACGCGCTGCGGGACAGCGCGTCTACTGCAATGTCGCGCCCGTCGAGTGTCATAAGCGCGACCAGGGCCTCGACCTACTGGGTTCCTGGCGCTCGTTCCTGGTTTACCCTCGCGGCAGCGACGCTCTTCTCGAACTCAGGATCGCCACGGAGAGACGCCAGGTCGGAATCTTCAAGCATCCACTTCGCGTTGGAATACCCGTGTTCGACGGCTTCGCGAAGATAGCGGAGCGCCTCCGACCGATTACCCTGAAGTGCCGCTGCGCACGCCAGGTTGTACATCGAGGCGAGTGTGTCCCGGTGCTCAGTGCCGAGCACGCGCTTGCGGATGTTGAGCGTCTCGCGGTAGAGCGCCTCGGCTTCCTTGGTGCGGCCCTGGGCGGAATGCAGATCGGAGACGCTCGAGTCGATGCTATCCCCCGAGCACTCGCTTGAAGATGTCGAGCGTTTCTCGGTGGAGCGCTTCAGCCTCCTTGTAGCGGCCCTGAGCCAAATGAGCATTGGCGAGGTTGCTCATCGAGTCGAGCGTGTCCGGGTGCTCGGGGCCGAGCACGCGCTTCTGAGTGTCCAGTGTCTCGCGGTAGAGCGCTTCGGC
>JANNRU010000231.1:0-4594 GCA_031401755.1 Acidobacteriota bacterium
CTGGCGACCGCTCTCGCCGCGCGCACGATCACTCGCAATCGCGCATGGCGCGACAATGCCACGCTCGCCGCAACCGACGTGCTCGTAGTTCCGCGCTCGGCCAAGCTCCAGGCCGGACTGGCGATCGCCTACCACCTGGCCGATGATCGGGATGCTGCCGAACCCGCCTACCGGAAGGCGATCGAGATCTGGCCGGACTACGCGCAGATGCACTTCAATCTCTCCCAATTGCTGCTCGACGCGCGGCGCGAAGGCGAAGCGCTCCCGCATCTGGAAGCCGCGGCACGACTCGCGCCGGAGAATCCTCAGCCATGGAAATCGCTCGCCCCATTGCTGGACCAGGCCGGCCGTGTCGAAGCGGCGTTCGATGCCTGGTCGTCGGGCATCGCCGCAGATCCGGGCGACGTCGCCCTTCGTTTGAATTTCGGTCGGGCGCTGGTCACGCACGGCCGCAACGATCGAGCGACCGAGGTCCTCGGCGCGCTCGTCGCAGATTCGCCCGCAAGCGCTGAGGGCCGATTCGCGAGCGCGATCCTTCTCGAGTTGGCCGGACGCCGAACCGAAGCGGTGCTGAGCTACTCGAATTTGCTTTCCGACCCGGAGACTCCCGCGCGATGGCGTCGACGAATTCAATCGCGCCTGACCGAGCTCTCGAGGAGTGCCGGGCCGTAGGGCGATCAGTCTGCTATCGGCCCCGCGTCGAGCACCGCGAGTAGCTCATCGATCGTGCGCAGCCTGCGCACGGCCTCTTCAGGGTATTGGTCGTGACGGTCCAGGAGCAGAGCGGCCAGCCCTGCGTTGCGAGCGCCCACAACGTCGACCGCGGGCAGGTCACCTACGAATACCGAGTTCGAAGCTGAAGCCCCGAGTCGCTCGAGCGCGATCCGAAAAATCGCCGGGTCGGGCTTTTCGACCCCGACGAGATGCGAATCGATCACCACTTCGAACATGCCGGTGAACCCGGCGCGATCGAGATCTTCGGCCACTCGGCCCTCGGCATTGCTGACCACGCCGACCCTGAACCCGCGCTCGGTCAGACCGCGGACCGTCTCCAACGCACCGTCGATCGGCACCGTCCAGAGGCCGACCCGTTGGTGGGCCTCCCACAGCGAGTCGATGATCGCATCGTGGGCCACCGCCGCTAGGCCGACATCGGCGAGCAGGAAGCGGAAGTAATCGCGCCAGTTGCGGCCGACCCGGCCGCCTTCGCGAACGCGGCGGTCGATCTCGCGTCGGGCCAGCGACTCGGCTCGGGACAGGGCCGAAAGCTCGACCGCCAGCCCCCGCGATTCGATCAAGCGCCGCAGGCAGGCGTAGTCGAGGTCCAGCAGCACTCCCCCGGCGTCGAGCAGCACCGTCTCGACGCGTCGCGCCATCAGCTGTCCTCGAACCGCGCGCCACACTCGGAACAGGCGTCGGCGTCCTCGGCAACCGTCGCGCCGCACTCACTGCAGGTCAGGGTCTTGACTTCCTCGACCACGGGGTCGTGCCCGACGATCGCCGCCACCTTCGTGATCGCGTCGACGTCGACGCGAAGCCAGAATTCTTCCTCGATCTCGGCAGCCGCCTCGGCCTCGAGGTCGCGGATCGTGATCTCCGCGCCGATCCCCGCCTCGCGCAGCGCGTTCCGTGCGGCCCGCGCCTCGTCGAGGTCGAGAAATCCGCAGTAATCCACGAACCGAACCTGCGCCATCGGCGCCCGCGAGATCGGTCGTTGCGGGACCTCCGTCGCCGTGGCGGATGAGAGGGACTCGACCAGATCGACATTGCACGAGCTGCAATGCGTGAAGCCCGGACGGAATTCGCAGCGGCATTGAGGACAATACATGACGCGACGCTAGCAAAACCCGCTTCGTGCTGTCAACGACATCGAAGGCGCGACGCCCGAACGAGCTGCTTGCGCACGTGCGCCAGGCAGGGCAATCCGCGTCGGACCCGGTCCACTTCATCGAGGTCGATCGTCGCCTTGACCCAGCCCTCGCCGCGCGACTTGCGCGCCACGACGCGACCCCATGGATCGATGACCGCGGTTTCACCGTGCGAGGCGCGCGTGGCGCTGTGGCGACCGACCTGAGCCGGGGCGACGACCCAGCATTGATTCTCGATCGCGCGCGCTCGCAGGAGCGGGAGCCAATGGTGCGGTCCGGTGAACGCGGTGAAGGCCGCAGGCACGAATAGCACTTTGGCCCCGGCCAGCGCGAGCGCGCGGTATAACTCGGGAAACCGGAGATCGTAACAAATCGACAGACCCAACACCCCGAGCGGTGTGCGGACCGTTACGGGCTCATCCCCGGCAGCAACGCTGCTGGACTCCTTGAGCGTGACCCCGCCGGGAATGTCGATATCGAACAGGTGCATCTTTCGGTAGGACGCCAGGATCCGCCCAGTCGGACCGACGAGCAGCGAGGTGTTGTAGATCCGGCGCCGACGCCCGATGCCTTCGGGAACCGATCCGAGCAGCAGGTACTTCCCGAGTTCTCTCGCCAGACGCCTGAGTGCGACCACGGGCTCTTCGTCGCAACCCGTGCGCAGGCCGGGAGCGTCGCCTTCGGGGCGCAGGAACAAGCAGTTCTCCGGAAGCGCGACTAACTCAGCGCCGTCGGCCGCTGCCCCCCGCACGAATTTGTCGATCCGCGCCAGGTTTCGACCGACGTCGTCCGTCGAAGTCATCTGGATCGCGGCCACGGTCCATCGCCTGTTCAACGGTCACCCCCGGCGACGAATGGTACCACCAGCAATGCGACGGGAAGCGCTGGCGAACCCGTCAGTCACCGTCGAGACGTCGTCGATGATCGCTGGATACCCGCCTCGACGGAGCGTGGAATACACCCCTGTCGTCCAAGCTCGGATCCGGCGCGACCGCACGATCAAAATCGAGAAGTCTATCGGCTGCCGCATCTGGAAACGGGGGAAGGAGCCGGACAGCAGCGCTCGACTCAAATTTCCTGGCGCTTCTCAGCGAGACCGAACGGGAGGCACTGCTTCCGGCAGAGGCGCGAGCGCGGAGATCACGAGGCGTCGGTCAGTACGGCAGAACCTCACCGCCCGGTCCTCGGAATCCGCCGTTGTCCTCAGGCGTGGCGTCGAGCGCGAGCCGCAGCACCTCGCGCGCAGCGGGGCGTAGATCGAGCGGGGCGGCGGAGCCACCCATCCGCGTGCGGACCCAGCCCGGGTGGATCGCCAACACGAGAAATCCGCGAGGGCCAAGCTCGTGGGCCAAGTTACGTACGGCCATGTTCAACGCCGCCTTGGAGATACGGTAGGCGTAGGAGCCGCCCGAGTCGTTGTCCCCGATCGAGCCCATTCTCGAAGTGATCTGAATCAGCCGCTTGCCTGTGCCGCATTCTAGCAGCGGTAGAAATGAGTTGATGACGCGTAGCGGTCCGATCGCGTTGACTTCGAAGGCCCGCACGAGATCGACCAAGGACAGTGTGCCGAGGCTTGAGTCTCTCGGATAGATTGCCGCGTTGTTGATCAGCAGGTCGATCGCGTCCACATGTCGCCGCGCCTCGATGACCGCACGGGACACCGATTCGCCGTCGGCAACGTCCATTTCGATCACGTGTAGGCGGCGCTGGGAGCAGGCGACGAGCGAGCGCAACTCGTTGTTGTCCGGATCGCGCGGACACGCCAGCACGATGTCACCGGAGTCGACGAGCAGTCGACACAACTCCAGACCGATACCGGATCCAGCGCCAGTGACCAAAGCTACTCGACTCATCGGGTTCCTCCGCGACGGGCGGTCGAAGATCTGCGGTTCGCACCAGCTAGGTCCGCCGGCACCAAGCTCTCACCGACGTTCGGCAGTGCGAAACGCAGCGGATGGAAAACCATCGGTCCGACGGCACTACCGGTATTGTGAAAAACGATGCCTTGGTAGGGGTGGTTGTGGAAAGGCAAGTGGGTGTGACCGAAGTAGATATGGCGGACACCGTCGAGCGCAGCGGGCTCCAGATCGCGCAGATAGTGAACGAGTCGCCGCGCCACGGTCCGTTGCGTCCGGAAGACCATGTAATGCATGAGCGCGGTGAGCCGGCTGTTGTCGCGGAGAACTTGCAGTCTGCCGATGAACGCCCTGCGCCTTCGCGGCCTGGCGTTGCGCTCGCGGATTCGTCGCAGGTCTCGCGCAGACATGCACCAATTCGCGCAGTCCCCGTGGAGGAACAGGCAGTCGCCGAGGCGCATGAACTCGTCGTGAACCTGGAGTCGAGACCAAGACTCGGCCCGGCGCTTCATGCCAGCGACGAAGGGGTGCACATAATCGTGGTTTCCGAAGACGTAGTGGATCGCGAGCTGTGGATGACCCGTTGTGAGTCGCTCGAACCAGGTGTAGGCCTCTTCGATATGATAATGTCCGTTGGAAACTTGCTGGTCTTGCCGTGAAGATTCGCGTAAACCGTCAGATTGCTCTTGCCCTCGGGCTCTTTGATCTCGAGCACGTGTTGCGCGGCGAACTCGGAAAAGACCGTGCTGAACAGATGCTCATGATACTTCTTCTTGGCCGCCTCGGCCATCTTCTCGTCATCGAGCGCCTGTTGATTGCGCTGCGCCTCGGCCACCTTTCTGGCGATCAGGCGACCGCCAACGTCAATTT
>JANNRU010000232.1:0-5765 GCA_031401755.1 Acidobacteriota bacterium
CGACGCCCGGAAGTTGCACGAGGATCCGGTCCCCGGCGATCCCCTGCTTTTGGGTCAGCGGCTCACTGACGCCCAGCGCGTCGACGCGGTTGCGGATCGTCGTCAACGTCGCATCCACGGCCGAGGTCTTGACGTAGTCGCGAAAGGTCGGCGGCATCACCGCGCGCCAAGAGCCCGAATCGAGATCCGAGATCTCCCAGTTTCCCAATTGCTGGTCGAGGACCTTCCGGACGTCGTCCTTCCGTGCCGGTTCGGTGCCACGAATCTCGAGCACTCCGGCCAAACCGGGTGCGATCGACTCGTAGGTCAATCCGAGCTTTTTCAGCTCTTGCCCCAGACGGCTCTGCGTCAACTCTAGTTGGTAACCAATCGCCGAGTCCGTGTCGACTTGGAGCAGGATGTGAGCCCCCCCGCGCAGATCCAGTCCGAGACTGATCCGCTCGCTCGGAGGCAGGCTGAAGAATGCTGCCAATGCGGCGATGGCTGCGATCAGGCCGAACTTGTAGGCCAAAGCGCGGTTCATCGGAGTTGTCGCCGAAGATCGTATCCGGGCACGCGTTATTCCTCCGCTTCCTGGAGTCCGGCGATCGCCGACCGGACGACATCGACTTTCGTTTGATCGGCAATACGCAACTGGATCACGCGATCGGTGACGCCAACGACGGTCCCGAGAATTCCCCCGCCGGTGACCACTTTGTCGCCGGCTTTCAGTGCGGACAGC
The DNA here is from genome assembly GCA_031401755.1 of Acidobacteriota bacterium. GTDB lineage: Bacteria > Acidobacteriota > Polarisedimenticolia > Polarisedimenticolales > Polarisedimenticolaceae > JANNRU01. Next base: position 722 of record JANNRU010000232.1, read on the forward strand.
ATGTCGGTGTGCCGCTTCTGCTTCTTCCTCATCGGCGCGAAGACTAGAAAATAGAAGACCGCAATGATCATCAAGAAAGGTAGCAACTGAACCCAGAGGCTCGGCTGCCCTCCCTCGGCGGGCGGCGGCGTCAAGGCGCTCAAAATCAAAACCTGTTCCATTTTCGCCTGAATCGGTCGGCCGCTACCGACGACCACGGGAAGTGGCCGCTGGGCGAGCGCGGAAACGCTGGATTCTGCCCCACTCCCCCCGACCCGTCAAGCCGAAGGTTCGGAGCCGGTCCAGCCCACACAGGAAAGATGGCTACCCGTTCCGGACCCATCCCGGCGATAGGAGTAGAAAAGGTCAGTCCGACAGCAGGTGCACCACGGCGCGGTCGAGATCGCCGCGGAGTCGATTCCCAGAGCCACGAGTTGAATCCGGGCCGCCTTCCGCAGGTCAAGCCTGCGACGATCGACTTCAACCTGGCTCACCGGCACTCGGGAGGCTTGCGCCACCGATTCGAGGACCTCGGCTCCCACCTCGTAGCAGCACGGTCCGATCGAGGGTCCGATCGCTGCCACCAGACTTGCGGCCGCAACGCCGCGACTCTTCAACTCGGCGATCGCTCCGGCTAGCACTCCGACGGCAAGCCCCCGCCACCCGGCGTGGACCGCCGCCGCCCAACGGCCGAGCCCGTCGACGATCAGCAACGGCAGGCAGTCCGCAGTTCGTACGGCCGGTACGATCCCCGCTCCCTCCAGCGCCAGTACCGCATCCGCACGCGGAGGCCGCCCGTCCGCGGTGCGGAGGTCGGACGCGACGCAGAGCGACCCGTGGACTTGGTGCAACAGGGCCGGGCGCTGGCCGTCAAGCCCTACCGCGCTAAGCAGCCGACGACAGCGTTCGCGCGCCTGCGGCTCTTCGTCGACGGCCCGCCGCAGGTCGAAAGGACTTCCCGACGTTTCCGAGCGCAAGGAGAAGCCGTGTCGGAGCCCGGGAACCCCGTCGAAGATCGTCGATCGGGCGAAGCGGACGGAGGTTCGGTTCTCCAGGGTCCACCCGCGGTCATTCATGCTGCCCACGCGCGCAAGAGTCGACTCAGTTCAGCGCCTTGATCAGCTCTTGCATCTCCGCCGCGTCCTTCGCATTCGGACGGAGGCGAACGTATTCGCCGAGTGCTGAGCGGGCCGCTCCCCGATCACCTGTCTCGATCAACGCCAGACCCAGCTGCTGATGAGCCTGGGCGTAATCCGGCTTGATCCCGATCGCACGCCTGAACGCGCCGATCGCCTTTTCAACGTCGCCCGGCGACCGGTCTCGCCGATTCATGACCAACGCCCCGATATTGAAATAGGTCTGGAATGCGGAGGCAGGGTCGATCTCGACGACATTTTCATAGGCCTCGGCCGATCGCTTCGAATCGCCAGAAGCGGCGTAGAGATCACCGAGCGCCATCCAGGCTTCAGCATTGCGCGGCGCCACTGCTGTCAGTTTTTGGTAGGCCTCCGTCGCAGCGGAGCGGTCCCCTAGTTCCTGGGTCACCCATGCCAATTGCGTCAGCAATTTCGGGTCATCGGGCGCGATCTTCCTCGCGGCCTCAAGCGTCTGTCGCGCCAGCTGTAGTTGTTTGCGGGCGACCTGGGTTCCATACAGGATCATTCGGGGCTCTAGGCGGGCCGGGGTGCTCTCGATTGCCGTCCGGGCCACGGACTCGGCTTCCTCATGGTGCCCGAGTTGGTACAGGACCTTTGCCTGGGTCTCGCGCCTCACTGGGTCGTCGGGGGCCTCCTCGACCGCCTTCGACAAGAGCGGAAGTGCCCCTTCCAAGTCCCCCGCCGAAGCTTTGGCCAACGCCTCTTCCCACGGGGTCGATTTCGCAGCGGGTTTGGTAGCCGAATCGTTCGTCGCCGCGGCCGCGGCTGGTTGTCGCTCGGCGAATGCGGCTGCCGTCACCATCTTGAAGTCGAGTTGCGCCCGCCCGAGCGGTCGGATCACGAATTCGGGTCCGGCGATCATCGGGGTCAGCGCTTTGGTGAACGGCTCCGCGGTCAGCACACGTCCGCTGGTTCGGCTTTCCACGCGAATCTCGATCGGCACCCAGCCGTCTTTGCTCGCGGTGGCGGTCCAACGGTCGTTTTCCAGAGGCGTGTAGACGCCTCCGATGAAGTACTTGCCCTTCTTATTTGTCGTACCGCTGAACGAGCCCGCCTCGTTGCCCTTGGATTGGAGCTTGACCTCGACCCCTTCGAGCGGGTTTCCCTGCTCATCGACGACGGTTCCATTGGCCTCTGCGACCCCCGTCGAGCCGAACGTCGGTATGGCCAGCAAGGCCACCGCGCTCACCATCGAGATCGTTCGAGCGATTCGAGCGATTCGAGCCATTTCTTGTGTCCCTCGGTGCGGCGAGCCTCGAGGCCGCCGCTCACGCGGTCAGTATACGAGGAGCCCGGTTCCCGAGCCAACTCGCGATACCTTAGGATGTTAAGATCCGATGCCTCGCCAGCGGCTCGAGCGGAGCGATCATGAACAACGGCCGTAAGCTACGCGGAGTCGACGACTCGGTCGTCATCATGACCGAAATCGTGCTACCGGAGGACAGCAACCCCCGAGGCTCGATCTTCGGTGGACGGGTCCTGGCGCTGATCGACAAGTGCGCAGCGGTCGCGGCGATGCGTCATGCGCGTAGCGACGTGGCGACCGTTTCGCTCGACTCCGTGACCTTCGTCAACAAGGTGAAGGTCGGCGATGTCCTGCAGCTCCGCGGGCGGTTGAACGCCACATTCACGAGTTCGATGGAGGTCGAAGTAGAAGTACACGCCGAGGATCCCCTGACCGGTGAGTCGCGCCTGACGACGACGGCGTTCGTCACCATGGTCGCCCTCGACAGTGAGGGATCCCCGACACCCGTGCCCGGATTGGCGACGAGCTCCGCCGCGGAAGAGGAACGTGCGCGAGCGGCGGCCACGAGGCGCAAGCGCCGGCTCGATGAGCGGCGCGAATCGTAATTCACGAGCGTCGGCTCAGACCCGCGCCGGCTCGAAACGATAGACCCCGGGTGAGAGTGTCGGGTCGCCCACAATCTCGACCAGTCCATCCGTGCCTGGGATCACCGGTGCGCGGTCGCGTCCGAGCCGTAGGCGCAACTCCGCAGCGACCTCCGGACTGGCCCGGATGCGCGTCGGTCTCGCGCCGCTGACCGCGAACTGATTGGCCAGCGCGTCCAGCGCGCGCACCGCAGCATCGTCAGCGCTGGCCACCCTGCCGATGCCGGCGCATGCGGGACACGGCGCGGTCAACAGCTCATCGAGCGGCGCGCGCGAGCGCGCGCGAGTCAACGCGACCAAGCCGAAGGAATTTTCCGGAGCGATCGCGGTGCGCGCCGGATCGTCGGCCAACGCTCTGCGCAGCGTGGTCAAAACCGCATCCCAGGCTTCACGCGAACCCAGTTCCAGGAAGTCGATCACAACCAGGCCGCCGAGATCCCGCAGCCGAAGCTGTCTGGCGATCTCGGTCGCGGCCTCGCGATTCGTCAGTGAGGCGACGGCCTCGGCGTCGGTCCCCGCGAACGAGCGACCCGAGTCGACATCGACGGCCACACAGGCTTCGGTCAACTCGATGATCAATCGTCCGCCGGAGCGCAACCGGACTTCTCGCGAGCGCGCTCGCGCTACGGCGTGCTCGAGACCGAGGGCCGAGAACAAGGGACGCGGATCAGACCAGCACTCTACCCGTGAGGCGCCGGACGGGTCGATCCTTGTGACACAAGCACGCGCGCGCTCGGCGTCGGTCGGATCGTCGGTGACGATTCGATCGAGGACAGCGGAATCGAGAATCGCGGTTTCCATGGGGTCGGGCGCTTGATCCAAGAGAGCCGGAGCCGACGTGAGATCCGCGACGGCGCGGATTTCAGTCCACCGGGCCGACAGCCTCCGAGCTTCGTCGTTGAGCTCCGCAAGGCTCGCGTCCCTGCCATTCGCGCGTAGAATCCACCCGCTTGTTCCCGGGAGCCCCGCCGCAAGCGCTCGCAGGCGCGCGGCGACGGCCGGATCGCCGATCCGGCGTGAGACACCGCGAAACGAATCGAACGGGAGCAGCACCAGGCGCCGGCCGCCGAGCGCCAACCGGCAACTGACCCGTGCCCCTTTTCCGGCGAGGGGCTCACGCGAGAGTTGCACCAGCAACTCACACCCCACGTGAACTGTATCCGCTGCGATCGGCCCGTCCGGGCAGTTTCGTCGGGGTAGATCGTCCAATCGCAGCAGCGCCGGGTGTGTCACGCCTAGATCGACGAATGCGGCGCGCATCTGTGGCTCGATCGAAAGGATCCTTCCTTTATAGATTTGCCCTGCCCTCAGCGCTCGAGCGTCGGATTCGACGCGAATTTCGACCGGCTCGCCGGACTCGCACAGAACCGTGCGCAGCAACCGGCCCCGGCGGCTAGCGAACAGCTCGGACGACATCCGGGGACACCGCGGTCGCGGACCTCGACGGAAGTGGGACCGTCAGTTCACCCGGATCGGCGAGAACGATCCGTTCCCGCACGATCTGCGCACCTTCCGGTAGCTCCCCGAACATTGCCCGGAGGACGTCATCCGGCCGGAGCGCGGCGGCTTCGGCGTGGAACGCCAGCGTGAACGCGATCGTCCGCGCTCCCCATTGCTCGACGTCACTAACTTCGATCCTCGGATCAAAGCGCAGCGTTCGACCACGGTCATGGCGCTCGATCTCGCAGTCCAACCGAGCGAACCAGCGCTCGATCCCAAGGCCCGGATCGGCCGTGTCCGGAAGCTCAACCCGATACCGCCCGCCCCGCACGATTTCGGCTAGCGCCGGCTCTTCTCGGCCGACCTGGCGCAGATCGACCAAGCGAACGCCTGCGGGAAGCGCGGCATTGATCGCTTCGAGCATAATCGTCGACGTCGCCGTTCCGAGTGTCTCGAACTCGAAGTGCTCGCTATCCGCCGCGATACCCGCGGACAGTGCCGGCGAAAATGCCACCTTCGGCCGAGGATTGAAACCTCTTGAATAGACCAGCTCCAGCCCCGCGCGCTTGAGCATCGCC
>JANNRU010000233.1:0-2776 GCA_031401755.1 Acidobacteriota bacterium
GACCTCCAAATCGTAAGGCTGCTGGAGCACCGCGCCCTTGTCCGCCCAGTATCGCTGGATGGACATCAATAGCTGCTGAAAGGTCAAGTCGTTCCTCCGGGACGTAGTGTCTCTGCGGCCGCCGCGAGATGGCGGTAGGAATGGAATACCCGTTCGGTGAAGATCTCCAGCGATCCGCGAAGCAGCAGTTCCAAGACCCCTCCGGGGCGTTCGATTCCGGTCGCCGGCGGCAGATCACGCGGCGCGCAGCGCGCGGCTCCTTCGAGAAATCGACGCGATGGTTCGCCGAGCTTCAGCGTTCGCGGACCGACCGGTCGGCTACATGCCGCACAGCGGAGACCTCCCGCCGCGGCCCACCCGCCGGTCGGGTCCACCGGAGCGCCACAATCCGCACACTGGTCGAAGCTCGGCAACAGACCGTGGAGCCGCAGCATCCAATACTCGAAGTATCGCAACATCGCGAACGGGTCGGCACCGTCTTCCAACGCATCGAGCACCACGCCGCAGAGTCGGTAAACGTGCGGTTCGGGTTGCGCGTCGTGGGTGAACGCCAGGCCAACCTCGGCGATGACCGCGCAAGCGGCCTGCGTCGTGGGATCGGCTTGCATTCTCGCATAGGACCGCACCAGATCCAGCGCGTCGATTCGAGCCAGCTCCCGACCTTCGCGTTCGTTCCAAGTCGCCCGCACGCGCGTGAGGGGTTCGAGCACGCCGCCGAAGCGCCTGCGGCTTGAGCGCGCAGAACGCGCCACGCCGCGAATTCGACCGTGGCGCTCGCTGAGCAGCGTGACGATCAGGTCCGCCTCCCCAAGGGCCTGGGTCTCCAGCAAGAGCGCCTCGTCGGTGAACGACTTCAAGCTGGATACTCTAGCAGGCGATGCGAACGATCAGCGCAGGCCAAGCTCGCCCAGCACGCGATCATCGTCACGCCACGCCTCCCGGACACGGACCCACAGCCGCAAGTAGACGCGCTGTTCCAGCATCCGCTCGAGTTCCAGGCGAGCGGCCTGTCCAACCTGTTTCAGAACGGCGCCACCCCGGCCAACGACGATCGGACGTTGAGATTCCCGTTCGACAAAAATGTCGGCGTCGATCTCGACCAGTCCGTCCTCCCGAACCTGCCAAGACCGCACCGCCACGGCAGTGGCATGGGGCAACTCCTGGCGCACGTGACGCAAGAGCTCCTCCCGGATCCACTCCGCTGCCAGTTCGCGCTCGGTTTGATCCGTCAGATAGTCGTCCGGAAACGGTGCGCGCCCTGGGGGCAGACGCGCGAGGATCCGGTCGATCAACAAATCGGTTCCTTCACCCGTCTTGGCCGAAACCGGAACCACCTCATCGAACCCCAGCTCGGCCAGACGCTGCATTCGCGGCAGCAGTTCCGACCGCGGTCGCAGTAAATCGACCTTGTTCAACACGGCCAACCGCGATCGATCGCCGACCGCGCGAATCGCTTCGACGTCACCGCGTCCAATCCCGGTCGAAGCGTCGAGAACCACGACCGCGAGGTCGACCTCGCGCAAGCTGCCACGCGTCCTCCGGACCATTCCCCGATTCAGCGCGTGCCGCGGTCGATGAAGCCCAGGGGTGTCGACGAAAACGATCTGGCCGCGGTCGGCAAGCGTTCTGACGCCGATGATTGAGTGGCGCGTCGTCTGGGCAAAATTGGCCACCGCCGCCAGCTTCTCGCCGACCAATCGGTTCAGCAGCGACGATTTTCCGACATTGGTCCAACCCACCAGCGCCGCGGTGCCGGCGCGCAGGTCGGTCGTGGCCGGGCTCGAATCCACCAACGGACTCAAGCCTCGGCTCGCGATCCGGCCGTACCGGACAGCTCGCTGCGAACACGAACCACGTGAATGCGCCGTCGGTCGGCCTTGACCACCTCGATCTCGAGTCCCTCGACCGCCACGCGTTCCCCGACGTCGGGCAGATGCCCCAGGCCGGCAACCACAAGGCCGCCGACGGTATCGAAGTCTCGCTCGCCGAAATCGACCCCGAACAGACTTTCCAGTTCGCCGACGTGGAGCTCCGCGTCGACGAGCCATGAGCCGTCAGCATCGCGACGCATCCGCCGCTCCTCGAGGTCGTGCTCATCTCGTATGTCACCGACGATCTCCTCCAAGAGATCTTCGAGCGTGATCAGTCCAGCCAATCCGCCGTATTCGTCGACGACGAGCGCCAAATGCGTCGACTGCCGCATCCGACCGAGAAGAGCCGAAACGGTCAAGGTCTCCGGAACCACCATCGCCTCGCGAACGTGCATCCCGACCGCTTCCGCGTCGCGGCCTTCCTCGCTCAGCCGTAGCACGTCGCGAATGTGGAGGACACCAATCACGTTCTCGATGCTGCCTCGAAATACCGGGACCCGCGAATGTCCCTCGACGACGAAAGTCTGACGCGCACCGGCAACCGTCGTCTCTTCGGGAAGCGCAACGATCCTAGTCCGGGGAGTCATGATCTCGCGGACATAGGTTTCGTCGAGATCGACGATACTGCGCATCATCTCGCTTTCCGGAGCGCCGAGAATTCCATCGCGCTCGCCAACTTCGATGTAGGCCTCGACCTCCTCATTCCCTTCCTCGGTCTCCGAGCGGGACGAGCGGATCCGCTCGAGAAACGGTCGCAGCAGACGCGCGACCGGTCGCAACGCGCCGAACGCGACGAACAACAGGAAAGCGGTTCGACGCAACGTCGCACGCGCGTTCCACGCCGCCAGCGCTCCAGCGATGACCGGGCCTCCGGCGAGGATCCCGGCGTCGTGGCCGGCGAGTTC
>JANNRU010000234.1:0-3535 GCA_031401755.1 Acidobacteriota bacterium
TCGGCGAGCGTATTCGCCGCGGTGAACGCATCGGCCAAGATCCCGAGAACTTGGGCCGTATTGAAGTCGTCGTCGAGGACCCCGAAGGCTTCTTCGACGAACGGGTCGTCGGCCGTCGCGGTCTCACCGGCGACGGCGCCGACCTTCTGTAGCGTTTCGTACAAGTAGGCCAGCCGTTTTTCCGCCTCGACCAACACGACATCGCTATAGTTGATCGGGTTGCGATAGTGCGTACCGAGCAGGAAGAATCGCATCACTTCGGCGTCGAACTTCTCCAACACGTCGCGGATCGTGAAGAAATTCCCGAGAGACTTCGACATTTTCTCGCTGTCGATCTCGACGAAACCGTGATGCATCCAGTATCGGGAAAAACCCTCAGCCGCGGGGTCATCGGACAGCGCGGCAACCGACTGGGCGATCTCGTTCGTGTGGTGCGGAAAGACTAGATCTTTACCGCCACCATGCAGATCGATTGGCATTCCCAAATGTTCCTGGCACATGGCCGAGCACTCGATATGCCAGCCCGGTCGCCCGGGGCCCCAAGGTGATTCCCAGGCCGGCTCGCCGGGCTTGGCCTTCTTCCACAGTGCGAAGTCGAGCGGGTCGCGCTTGGCCTCGTCCGGCTCGACGCGGGCGCCGGAAAGCAAATCGTCCACGTTGCGCTTGGCCAGGCGCCCGTACTGCGGGAACTTGCGCACCGAGTAGTAGACGTCACCGTTGGTGGATGGATAGGCGAACTCGCGCGCGATCAACTTCTCGATCAACGCGATGATCTGCGGGATGTGGCCCGAAACGCGCGGCGTAGCGTCGGGTGGGAGGTTGCCGAGCGCGAGCATGTCCTCGTCGAACGCTCGGGCGAAGCGATCGGCGAGTTCCGCCGGATCGACCTCCTGTTCCGCTGCGCGCTTGATGATCTTGTCGTCTACGTCGGTGAAGTTACGAACGTAGGTGACCGCGTATCCGCGCGACCGCAGGTGGCGCACGACGACGTCCCACAGGACATAGCTCCGTGCGTGGCCGACATGGGCCGAGTCGTAAACGGTCGGTCCGCAGGCGTAGAAGCGGATCCGCCCGGGCTCGAGCGGTACTAGTTCCCGTTTCTGGCCTGTCAGCGTGTCGTGGATCTGAATGCCCATACCTGTCCGTGGCCTCCAGGGTCTGCGCGCGCCCAAGCCAGAGAGTATAGGCATCTGTGGTGGTCGCGCTCTATCTTCGTCTGCGGTCGATGCCCGAGGCCACGGAGCGCCCGATGTGTGAACTGCTCGCGGTCTGCAGCCGGTTTCCGGCCCGGGTCAATCTGTCGTTCCAGGAACTGGCCTGTCACGGCGGTTGGACCGGGCCGCACCGCGACGGTTGGGGGGTGGCCTACCACGACGAGGGAGAGATTCAGTTGTTGCGCGAGGCGCGCCCCGCAGCGGCCAGTCCCTGGGCCGATTTCGTGGCGCGGGCCGAGCTGCGGAGCACCATCGTAGTCGCGCATGTCCGCCTCGCTACCCAGGGCTCGCGCGCGCTCCGGAACACACAGCCGTTCGCCCGCGAACTGGGCGGGCGAATGCACGTGTTCGCCCACAATGGCGATCTCGGCGACCGCTCCCGTTGGTCGCGTCTTGCACTCGGCACGATTCGACCGATTGGCGAGACCGATTCGGAACATGCGTTCTGTCACCTGCTCGGAATTCTCGGCTCGCTGTGGCTCGATTCGAAAGAGCTCCCTTCGCTCGAAGACCGCCTGTCGCGGGTTCGACAGTTCGCGGACACGCTCGTCGATCTGGGGCCTTCGAACTTCGTCTACTCCGACGGCGACACGGTCTTCGTTCACGGCGATTGCCGGCGCCATGACGGCGAGAAGACCCCGCGCCCGCCCGGGTTGTTCGCGCTTTGGCGGAACTTCTTGGGTGAGGAGGCCGTGGTCCGTTCGTCGGGGCTGGTGTTCGAATCGGAACTGCGCGACCAGCAAGCCGTGTTGGTCGCCAGCGTTCCGCTCTCCCGCGAGGGCTGGATTCCTCTTCCGCGCTACGAACTCCTGGCACTGCGGGGTGGGCGCCTCGTCGCCTCCTCCCCCAGAGCGGCCTGCGTCGATGTCTGAGAACCGTTGGTCGATCAAACGCGCTCGGCCAGGACGTAGAACAGGTGCGCGTAGGCCAGCTTGAGCGGCCACGGCACCGGTAGCTGCTCGAACAAATAAAGAAATTTGATCTTTGCGGGGTAGTGTCCCGACTTCATCCAATGTACGGTCCGGCTGTCCCAGTCGATTTCGTTGAGATCGACGTTCATGCGGTGCAGCCGCATGTCACGGAAGCCCAGCGAGTCTGGGTAGGGCGGCGTGTCGACGCCGCCCCGAGCGACGACCGAGAGTCCCTGATCGCGGAAAAACCGCATCACGTGGAATGGGCTCATGAACGCAACGTCACCGTGCGTCCACGGGACACCCGAGACGCGATGGACCATCCGATGCGAGAGGAAGCCGGGGTTGAACTTGTTCACGCCGATATAGAGCACGTAGCGGCGGGACAGTCGCGTCATCTCGGCGAGTAAGGCCTCGGGGTTCGAGTGTTGGGCCAGGATCATGAAATTCCAAACTAGATCGAATTCGGCGTTGGCCCAGCCGGTGCGCGTCGGATCGGCCGCCTCGCGGGCCTCGAAAGCGAATCCCAGCTCATCCCAAGCCCAGCGTGACTTGGGCTGGCAGTTGACCAGGGTCACCGCGGCGCCGGCCTGCGCAAAGGCGAGCGAATAGATCGAGGGCATCGCCTTTTCGCCGCGCGCCGGCATCTCGAGGACACTCCGGATGCCGTTCCGGCGCACGAACCGATGGAACAACTTGTTCAGCGCGTAGCGCTCGAAATCCAGACCCTTGCCTTCCATCTCGGCCATCGGCTGACTCCTCCCCACGAGGGCGCCCAACGATACCAGAACGCTCCTGGGCGCCGGGGTTTCCAGGTGGCAGGGCGATTTTCGGCGTTGCACGCGGGGGGGGTTCGTGCGGATTTCAACGGGCAGGTCCAACGGGAGGAAACACCATGTCAGGTCGCCGACGGGTTCACTCACTGATCGCACTGAGCGCGATCGCTTGCGGGCTCTTGTTGTTCAACGCCTGTGATGGCGGCGGTAGCCCCCGCGCCACCCTCGAGGGAGTCTCCGACTGCAACGATCCGCTCTCGGATCTCTACCCGTGTGACGACACACCCACGGACGACGACGACGGAGGCCCCGGCGATGATGAAAATGGCCCCGGCGATGATGAATCGGACGAGGATCGCATATAGTCCGACTTCGGTTCGTGCGCTGCGATCGACTCAGGTCATTGGATCGGACTGAATCAGGGCTAGACGAGGACTCTTTCTGAAAGATCGAGCGCGCCGACGTGATCGTCGAGGTTTTCGACCCCTAATCCCGCGTGGGTGCGTGTGACGCGGAAGTCGCTAACGGTTACGCGGGCGGAGAAGGCCGGGCCGATATTGCCCGCGGCGACCGTTTTCACGCCACACGCGTTGAGCATTTTCTCCACGAGCTGCGTCGTGGTGGTCTTTCCGTT
>JANNRU010000235.1:0-13678 GCA_031401755.1 Acidobacteriota bacterium
CGGTCGCCGTCGGGGTCGATGCCTTGTTTTTCGAGGTCCACGACGCCCCAGAACTGGCAACGTGCGATTCGGAGAGCCAGCTACCCTTGGCGGATTTTTCCTCGCTCGTCGCCCGCCTCCAGGCGATCGACCTTGCGGCTCGCGGGGTGGTTTGACCGTCGGCAGTGGGCGCGCGGCGATCGCCCTGACGATGGCGGTGGCCTGTTCCGGGGGGCCCGCGCCGACCGATCGAATGCTTGCGCCCCAGGAGTCGCCCGAGACTGTTGCGCTCGCAGTTCTCGGCCTCCGTCAAAATCAATCAGCCGAGATCGACCGACTGTTCGGCGCAGGCTTGGACGAGACGGCCCGGGCGCGGCTCCTCGACGCTCTCGCTGAGATCGGCGTACCGCTACGGGCAAGAGCCCTGGGGACGGCATCGCTTCCGGGGCCCGACACGGTGGTCGTCGACCTCGCAGCCACGTTCGCCGGAGGAGGCGAGGCCGGCTTTGCCCTCGCCTGCCGACTTGACGCCGAGAAGACTTGGCGAGTGATCTGGCTGCGCGGGCCGGGAGTCGAGTGGCCGGGGCCCAAGCGGGAACGCGACGAAGGGCTAACGACTTCCCCACCCCCGTGACCTCTCGCCGAACATGGAGCATCGTTTAACGACAAATCGTTCTAGAATCGCGACGGAGCCCGGATGACCCCGACTAGAACCAACGACAGCGACCCGGCCGCGCGAGCCGTGGGTCGGCGCGTGCTCAAGATCGAAGCCGAAGCCGTGGCCTCGCTGGTCGAGCGCCTGGACGAGCGGTTCGACCGCGCAGTCGAGTTGCTTGGCGATTGCCGTGGGCGGGTGATCGTCACTGGCATGGGCAAATCCGGACTGGTCTGTCAGAAGATTGCCGCGACCCTGGCGGCCACCGGTCGACCGGCGCACTTCATGCACCCGGCTGAGGCGCTGCACGGTGACCTGGGAATGATCGTCGAGGGCGACGTGCTCCTCGCCATTTCCAACTCCGGCGAGACCGACGAAATCGTGCGACTGCTCGAGCGAGTTCGACGTCTGGGAGTCCCGATCGTCAGTTTGACCGGAGTCCCGCGATCGACCCTGGCTCGCTACGGGGACGTCCACGTCGATATCGGCGTGCATCGCGAAGCCGACGAGTTCGGAATCGTCCCGACCGCCTCGACGACCGCAGCCATGGCGATGGGGGACGCGCTGGCGCTGGCCTGCCTGATGCGCCGCGGCCTGACCCGGGAAGATCTTGCACGCTACCATCCGGGTGGACGGATCGGTCGGCGCCTGCTCGCGGTGTCGACATTGATGCATGCCGGAGACGACGTGCCCCGCATCCGAGAGAATGCCTCGCTCCGTGACGCGGTGGCCGAAGTCTCTCGCAAGGGCTTGGGTATGACGTGCGTCGTGGATCATGAAGATCGCCTAGTCGGTGTGCTCACCGATGGGGATCTGCGCCGCCACGTGCTCGCCGAGGCAGCGCCGCTCGCGGGAGGCGTCGGCGAGAGCATGACTCGCAAACCGCAGACGATCGGACCCGACGCTCTCGCCGCCGACGCCCTGCATACCATGGAAGAGCGTAAGATCACGTCGTTGCCCGTGATCGATTCCCAGTCGCGGCTTCTCGGCGTGATTCAAATTCACGATCTATGGAGAACGGAGCTTTTCTGATGGGTCATCCGACGAATGACGTGCTCGAGCGTGCGCGCGTGATCCAATTGATCCTGCTCGACGTTGATGGCGTTTTGACCGATGGCCAACTTTATCTTGGCCCGAACGGGTTCGACGCAAGGAGCTTCAATGTCCGCGATGGTCAGGGGATTCGATTGGGTCAGCGCGCCGGATTGCTGTTCGGCGTAATATCGGGACGCGAGTCGCGGGTGGTCGCCGATCGAGCAGCGGAGCTCTACATCACCGAAGTCCATCAAGGCGTCTACGACAAGACCGAGTGTTTTCTCCAGATCGCTGAGCGCTTGCGCGTGCGAGCCGAAGCGGTCTGCTTCGTCGGTGACGACCTGGTCGATGTCCCACTGATGAAGCTAATCGGACTCGCGGTCGCCCCGGCCGATGCGACCCCCGAAGCGAAACAGGCCGCGCATTGGGTCACGACGCGTGACGGCGGGCGCGGCGCGGTTCGCGAGACCGTGGATCTCGTCCTTTCCGCCTCTGGCAAGATGGACAAAGTCACAGAACGTTATTACAGGTAATTTGTCATGCGACTTCTATTTGCCGTTGTTCTTTTTCTCGTACTGTTCGGACTCGTCGGCTTCGCGGTCGAGAATCCGGACGTCCGAGTTCCGGTGTCGATCGGTTCGACGACCTATCCGGCCGTACAGCTGTTCGTCGTCGTGTTCGTCGCCTTCGCCTGCGGAGTGATGGCCACGGCGCTAATTGCGCTCGTCGAGGGCACCGGGGCCCGGATGGCGAATCGTCGCCTTCGGCGAAACCTGGAACGCCAGGAGGCCGCCTTGGGCACAGCGCGCGCGCAGTCGGAGTTTGCTCGACGCGGCGAGCCCGACGCGCTGGACCGCGAGCCCAGCTCCGGAGCTCGACCCGCCCCGCAACGGGTACCGCGCGAGTTTCCCAGCGCGCCGGTCTACCAACCCGTGGAGGCCGATCCACGGGACAACTCTGAAGATGACGATCCGTACTCCGGCGGCCGAGCGGTCTGATCTGCGAACGATCCGTCAACCGGACGCGCCGGCGATGCCAAGCTCCTCGATCCGCCGGATCAACTCACCCGCCGCGGTCGTGCCGAGGTGGGCCCGGACCAGGTCGAGCTCGACTTCGATCAACGATCGGTAGCGCTCCCAGGGATCGTCAAAGCGTTGTGACTCGGCGGCCACGCGCAGTCCTTCGAGATCCCAACTGCCATCCGCCTGCAACGTCGCCTCGCCGACCGGATCGGCGTCGAGACGCATTCGGCACGAGCGGAAGAAGTTCACCGCGCCGGCGCCGACCTCGGCACGCACAGCCCGAAACACCAGCCGGTGCACGTCGTTAAAATGAGCGATCGCTTCCTCGAGATCCCCCGGCGGATTCCAGAGCGAAGGCGGCGCCGAGTCCGCTTCAGGAATCGGCGGTACTTCGATCGCGCGATTGAACTGCTCGTCGCCCGACGGCGGCGGTGGACGGCTGGAGTTTGCCCCCTGCACCGGTTCCGAAGCGGCATGCGCCGCCAGCGAATCGGCCTCAACGAGGGGAGCCTCCGCGACCGACCGATCAGGCGTCGGAGACTGCAGCTCGCTCGCGGGCGCGGCAACCGGAATCGTGTTGCCGGCGGGAACGGGGGCGCGGCAATCCGTGTCGATCGAATCTGGATCGTGGATTTCGATCGCGCCAGCCAGGCGCAGGGCCCACAGGAGTTGCACGACGCGAAAGTCTCCGAGTTCGACGGAGCGGCAGATGCGCCGCGGTGTCGATGAAGACTTGAGCGCGGCGACGACCTCCCACTCGCCGACTCCGGCGTCCATCGCGTCCAAAACGTCGAGATAGCTCGGATGCAGCCTCATCGGCTGATCGATGCCTCCGCAGCCACGAACGACCCGAGTCCACGAGCTGACGCGCCTGACGCCGCTCGCGATGGTCGCTTCGATCGATCGGTCGAGCTCACACACGAATGGACCCGGCTCGCCGTGGGCGAATTCCCACTCGCCGTCGACCCAACCGCAACTGTCTTCGACGAGCTCTCGCATCTGCCGTGCGACGACTCCATTGCGCTCCGAGGGATCGAGCACGCCCAGAGTGACCAAGACCTCGGCCTCCGAGGATCCCGTGGCGAGCCGGGCTCGCACGTCGTTGCGGTCGAACCACGAAATCGATCCGCGGCGCAGGAGATCGACGGTCAGGCGGTCGTCGGGACTAGAGCCCTCGGCCTGGACACAGCGTCCTCCGCGGAAGCTCAACACCCGTTCGTGCTTTTCGCGCCGAAGCCGAAGGGTGCCTGTGGCCTGGCTTCGCGCCAGTCGGACGATCTGTTCCAGCGCCCCCGATTCCGGATTGAACCGCCCGCGGTGCTCGCCCGGTTCGTCGGGTGCCGAGGGAAGGCTCGCCGCCACGGCGCCGAGCAGCTTCAGCGTCAGCAGGGCCAAGAGCGTTTCGTGACCCGAGGCCAGGAGATCCCGGCAAAGATCGTCGAGGGTCGCCGCGCCGTGCAGGAGGCGCTCGCGAAGGAGTCTTTCGACGTCCGTGAGCGGGTCGAGCTCGGCAAAGACTTCGCTCGCGCCTTCGGTGAGTGACCAACGGGAGTTAGGGCGGAGCAGTTCGCGCTCGATCCGGTCTAGCGATCCTTCGGATCGGATCGCTTCCCGTATCAGCACGGCCGTTGTCGCATTGCAAATGACGGGTTCGGGCTCGGCCGGACGACGGTCCTCGAAGTTCCAAGTCTCCCAATTCTGTCGCAGCGTGTCGCCGATGATCTCCCGTAGCTGAACGCGGACGAGATCTTCGAGTCTCGTCGACGCCACTGCGCCGCACTCGACCAGCAAGGTCCCGATCCGTGGTCCCGTGGGAAGGAGCGCCAGCGCCTGTTCCAGTTGCTCGAGTCGGATCTCACCCTGGCGGAGCAGTATTTCACCGAACCGAAAATCCGGGTCGCTGGCCGCGGCGAAGACGATTCGTCCGCAGTCGAAGCTCAGCCGGCGCCTGCGGTTACCACGATGGAGTTCCAGGCGCCCCGAGAATCGCCTTCGAGATGCATCGCGCACCAACTCGATCGTCGACGTTCCGGCCAGGCGGCCGGTCGCCGACCATGTCGACAGGATCGGTCGAGTCGGGCTGTCAATCATGCGAACCACATCGATCTCTCGGGCGTTGCGCCACCCGGCCAAGCCGAGTCTCCGGTCAAGATCAGGCCCAGGGCCCCGCCGGTCAAGGCCCCTCGATCTCACCGGTTACGATTTTCGCCGGTCGCCGGGTTGGCGCCGAGGCCTCGTCCACGAGCAACACCGGAATTCCGTCGCGAACTGGATAGATCCTCCCGCATGCCGCGCACTCGAGTCCCTCGGGCGCGTGCTCGCCGATCGCCCCGCGACAGTCGGGACAGATCAGGATTTCGAGCAACCTGGGGTCGAGCGGCATCCGTGTGATTCCTCCCCGGTGGTGCCGGGTGCCGTGAGTGATACACCCGCGTTTCGATCGGTGTCAACGCCGGGGCATCGGTCTGGCCTATACTCGACCGGTGCGACCATTCCCCGCTTGGATCCGGGCCAGCCTGGAACGGGGTGGTCGAGATCTGAGCTTGCTGGTCGTCAGGCTCGGCGCCTTGGGCGACGTCGTGCGGACTGTCCCGGCAGTTCGGTCGCTCCGGGAAAGACTGCCGGCGGCGCGGATCGGATGGGTCGTTGACGAACCCTGGCGCGTCTTGCTCGACGGGCACGTCGACCTGGACTTCGTGGTGGCGATTCCACGCGGCCGAATCCGCCGACTGACGCGCCGGCCGAGTCGTTGGATCGAGTTGCTCGCGTTGATTCGGGCGCTCGGCAGCGAATTGCGGTCGTTCCACGCCGATCTCGCGCTCGACTTCCACGGCAACCTCAGAAGCGGCAGTGTCGCGCTCTGGACCGGCGCGCCAATTCGGGTCGGTTACGCTGGCCGGCAGCAAAAGGAGGGAAACCTCTTGATGACGACTCATCGCGTCGCCTTGAGCGATCCACGGCTGCCGCGACCCCTGCGGAATCAGGCGCTCGTGGAGGCCCTCGTCGGCGATCTCAACTCGGAGCCGCTACCCGCCGCGCTGCCGCTCGTCGAGCGCGGTCGCGCCTCAGCCTTGGGCATCGCGACCGGAACGGGAGGCGGACCTCGTTATGTCGTGCTGTCGCCGGGGGCCAGCGCGACTCAGGCCTACAAGCGCCCGCCACTGACCCTGCTTACAGCGGCGATCGAGGCCGTCCACCGCCGCGAGTTGGAGACATGGGTCGTTTGGGGTCCGGGAGAGGAGGAGGATGCGCGTAGCGTCGTCGACACGACGTCTCGACTCGGTGCCCGACTCGCGCCGCCGACCGACTTACCGACCCTGGCAGCCTTGCTTTCCGCAGCTCAATTGTTCGTCGGTGGCGACACGGGCCCGCTCCATCTGGCCTGCGGTGTCGGCTGCCCGGTCGTCGGCATCTACGGCCCGACGGATCCTTTGGTCAACCGTCCTTGGGCGGTCCCACACCGCGCCGTCTTCGCGACCGATCGTGCCTACACCGGGGTCAAACGCGTTGACCGCCGTGCCGGTTTCGCTGGACTCGAACGAGACCAAGTCGCCAGCGCGATCGACTCCCTGTTGACCGAGGTCCGCGATCGATCACCGGCCACTCAGCGCAACCCACCGAGTCGGTGAATGGCGATCCCGATCCGACGAAATCGCCTGGCGCGAACGAGCTTCCGGCCGAGGTCGGGATCCCCCGCCGCGTAAGGATGCCATGGAAAATCCTCGAGGCCGTTCGTCCAATCGATCGACGGAAGGCCGAGGCCGATCTTCATCGCCGAACGTTCGAGGCGAGTGAGCGCGCGAGCACGCGAGCTGAGAGGCAGCGGTCCGTCGTGAAGCCTCGCGCGGTCAAGATCGAGAATGAACCCGTCGATCGGACTGGGGTCCCGTCGTAGCAAGAGATTTCCCAAGTTTAGGTCTCGATGGTCGACTCCTCGATCGTGCATTTCGCGGACCCGGGCCAGGATCAGTTCCAGCTCGTCCCGCGTCGGAGGCCGGGACGACCGCCACGCGCGGGCGAGATCGACTGCGCCCTCGATCTCAGCGAGCGCCAGCCAAGCACGGAACAAACCCGGCGGACCTTCGGCCAGCGCCAAGGCGACTGGTCGTGGTGTCGCCACACCGCGCCGTCGGGCCGCCAGCGGTGTCGTCAGATTCGACCAGATGCGTCGGGCCCCGACGAACCGTCCGCGCCAGATCGGTCCGACGATGCCACCGCGAGCCAGCGCCTTGATCCGTACGGGAGATCCGGCGAGATCGATCACCGTCGACGCCGCACGCCCCGCCCCGATGACCGGACCTCCGACCCGCGTCATCCAGCCTTCAACGCTATCGAGTCCCGCCTGAACCACGGCATGGCGCAGAGCCCGCTCGACGACCAGGACCACTGACTGGTTTCGCTCGACGACGAATCCTTCGGGGATCGGTGGAGCATCGATCATCATTCGCCCTTCGGATTCGCGATCCAAGCCATGGCCACACCCAAGAGGTAGAGCAGGATCATCGGCCCGGCGAAGACACTCATCGTCATGATGTCCCCAGTCGGTGTGATCACGGCTGCGATCACTGCGATCGCCAGGATTGCCACACGCAATTGACGCAGTAGTCCGCGCGCCGAAACCACGCCCGCCCGAGCCAGAAACAAGAACACCACGAGAAGCACGAAAACGACTCCCATCCCGAGGATGATCCGGCTGGCGAACTGGAACCCCGACTCGAGCGTGATCATCGGCTTGAAGTCCTGCCCCAGGGCTAACAGCCAGCGAGCGGCGACCGGTGTCGCGACGTAGTAACCGAACGCACCTCCGGACACAAAAAACAGCGTCCCGAGGATCATGAACGGCGCGATCATCCAACGCTCGCGCGGGTACAAGCCCGGCGCCACGAACCGCCACACGTGCCAAAGCAGATAGGGGGTGATCAAGAACACAGCGGCCATGGCCGAGATCTTCATGTAGATCACGAACGGCTCGGTCGGCTGCGTGAAGACGATTTCGCCACCGGAAAACAGGTATTGTCGGACCGGCTTCAGGGCCCACACGGCCAGCCTGTCGCTGACCATCCAGCACAGCGCGACGGCGGCAGCAAACACTACGGCGATCCTGATCAACCTCGAGCGAAGCTCGTCGAGGTGATCGAGAACCGACATGCTGGCTTGGGAATCAGTCGACTCGGGGGTCATCCGCGTCCGCCGGCGCCGCTACCGGCGCCCGATCGCTGACAGGCATGCCCGCGGATCCGGTTTCTGACCCACGGGTCGCCTGCGGTAGATCGAGATTCGACGGGGTCCGAGGGGGCTGCCGCTCTTCGAGGGCGACCTCGTGCTCGAGGCTGGAACGGAACTCGTTCGACACGCTCCGGAACTCGCTCAGCGCCCGGCCGATGCTCCGTCCGATCTGAGGTAACTTGCGCGGCCCGAACAACAACAGCGCCAGGACCAGGATCATCAGTAGCTCCGCGCCGCCCAGTGAGCCCACGTGCTTCGCCTCGCAAGAGTTCGGAACCACTGGCCAGCGTACCCGGACGATTTATAGAGTGTCAAGGCCCAGGCTGGAGCGGTTTGCCGCCGCCGGAGCCCCACCCTATAATCCAACGGAACTCGTCGCGAGGTGATCATGCAAGGTTCTTCGTCACGCCGCGTCTCGCTGATCGCGCTGATCTGTGTTGCCGTTGGGAGCCTTGCCGGCGGCTGGCTGGGGAGTCGCGTCGAGGCCGACGAACGAAGGCTGGATGACGGGCTCGACTCGTTCGGTCGCGTGCTCTCGCTGATCGAAGACCAATATGTCGGTACCCTGGACAACGACGAGATCCTCAATGACGCGCTGGGAGGGATGCTTCGCACCCTCGATCCCCACAGCAACTATCTCGACGCCGACGAGTTCGGTGAGATGCGGGACCAGCAGCGCGGAAAATTCTCCGGGCTGGGAATTCACATCACCAAGCGCGGAACTGACAAGCCGCTCACGATCATCGCGCCGATCGACGGCACCCCGGCTTGGCGCGCCGGATTGCAATCGGGGGACATCATTTCCAAGATCGAAGGCAAGCCGACGATCGAGATGACCGTGCAAGAAGCGGTCAAACAGCTCAAGGGACTTAAAGGCAGCCGGGTGACGATCAGCATCTCACGCCCCGGCCTTAAGGATGACTTCGATGTGAGCCTCGAGCGCGACGATATCCCGATCGAAAGCGTTCGCGTCTCCTACTTGGTCTCACCCGATGTCGGAGTGATTCGCATCGCCGACTTTACGACGACCACTGCCGACGAGCTCGATTCGGCCATCGCGCGACTCAAAGACGCCGGAATGAACCGGTTGATTCTCGACCTGCGCGGGAATCCGGGCGGGCTGTTGGAACAGGCAGTTCAAGTTTCCGAGCACTTCCTGGCCAAAGGGAAAAGAGTCGTTTTCACACGCGGTAGGATCCCGGGCGCGAACCAAGATTTCATCGCCCGCGCCGACGATCCGATCCTGGATCTGCCGTTAATCGTGCTCGTCGACCGCAGTTCTGCCTCGGCCAGCGAAATCGTTTCCGGAGCGATCCAAGATCACGACCGCGGCTTGCTCGTCGGCGAGGCGACCTTCGGCAAGGGCTTGGTTCAGCGTGTCATTCCCGTCGACCGTGGTGCGCTGGTCGTAACCACGGCAAAGTACTACACACCGTCCGGCCGGCTGATCCAGCGCGACTACAGCGACATCGACGAATACCAACTCAGCGCGCGCCACGAAGCGGAAGCGATTACAGACGAGTTGCCTCGGACGGCCCCGCCGACGAACCCCGTCGCCGAACGAGAGATTTTCCACACCGCATCTGGCAGACCGGTCTACGGCGGCGGCGGCGTCACCCCCGATTATCTCGTTCCCACGCCGAAAGCGGCTCCGCAGCTGTTTCGCCTAGTCCGCGAGAACGCGATCTTCGACTATGCCGTTGATTTTTCGGTCAATCACCCCGTTCTGGAGCCCGGGTTCGCGTTCGGACCCGAGCGGCTCAAGGAATTTCGAGCGTTCGTGAGTCAACGCGGGATTGAGATCACCGACGCGGATTTCGCAACGATCGCCGACGAGATCGCGGTCCGAATCCGAGCCCAAATCGCACGCATCCGATGGGACCAAGCCACCGAGGCACGCATCCTGTCCGAAATAGATCCCCAATTGCGTCGCGCGCTGGGATTGTTCGGCGAGGCGGAGGCGCTTGCGCGAGTGGCCGCGACCGCGGGCGATCCTGGGCGGATGTCACCAGAGGACGCACATCGGGTAGTCGGGTCGATCAAGTCCGGATCGTAAGCGTCCCCGACAACACTCAAGAGGCGATGCGGGCGATCAAATGGAGCTTGCGCTGTCCATCCGCCCAGTGAAATGCGCGTAGGTCCCGCAGTCGTGTCTCAGGCTCGCGCCGCTCTACAGCCTCGAGGAGCTTGATCGACCAGCGAGCCGCCTCGCGATAACGCTCGCGGATCACCGGATCGTCGTCCTGGAAACGCGCTTCCCCGAATACCTCCCGGCGAAGCCAGAGCCGCGCCCCGGGATCCAGTCGACCGGACCGCCCGGCTAGGAACCGACCGAGCACCAGGTACTTGCTGACGTTCGCATGAAGTTCGAGCTCGAAAATGGAGACCGGACGGCCCAGACGAACGCGCTCGGCGAGTACCAGCAGGTGGTCGATCTCCTCGACGAAGGTAGCGAACGCGGCGACGTTCTCTGCTTGGATACCGCGCTGGGGCGGAAACGCTTCGAGGCACTCGATCAGCGGGTCGGGAAAGTAGATCCCCGCTCGGACTCCCTCGGAAGTCTCGCGAACAAACGTGACCGCACCGCTCTCGCTACCCGAGCCGACCCTCGGCTGTCCGGCAGCCCAACCATGGACCATTCGACGCCAAGCCCGGTCACCCACGATAAACGGCGCGAGCTCGACAAGGCCGGAATCGAACAGGAAGGTGCGCTCGATCAAGCCCTGAACCGTCTCCAGCAGGCTGATGCTTGCCTTCAAGGCGGGTCCTCGGTGGAGTTGCCCTCGTATCGGAAAACGCCGTCGACGTAGCTGACACGGATTTTCCCATAGTCCAACTCGGCCCGCGCCAAATCGAGCACACGTCGCCGCACGGCTTCAGGTTCGTAGGGGCGCCGACCCTCTCGCATCTCCCGCAACCAACTCAGCACCTCCGCCCGATCCGGTGAGGTTCGACGATCGTCGCGGCGAACCTTTTTGGCGATCTCCACATTGCAGACACTCTCCAGCATCGCGGCGAGGTGCCTGGCCCCGAAGTCCGGAGAAAATCCGGTGCGGACGAGCTCTTCCCGTGCCGAGGGTGCGAGCTCGAGCTGCAACCCGTGGACTTCCCGGTAACGGGCGGCGATTCGGTCGAACTCGAGATAGAGAATTCGCTCTGCACTTCGTGGCGACAAGCGCTCGAAGTGGATCAGACGCACTCGGTTGATGAACTCGGGCTTCAGTGCCCGGCGGAGGCTGCGTCGGATGTCGCGATCGGCGACCTGTTGCCGACCGACCTCGTCGTGGTAACCGATCGGCGCTGCCCCTTGCTGCGCATCGCTGTATCCGAGGTTCGAAGTGAAGAACATCATGCAATTGGCAAAATTCAACTCCTCGCCTTTGTTATCC
This sequence comes from Acidobacteriota bacterium, assembly GCA_031401755.1. Taxonomy (GTDB): domain Bacteria; phylum Acidobacteriota; class Polarisedimenticolia; order Polarisedimenticolales; family Polarisedimenticolaceae; genus JANNRU01. Next base: position 11,307 of record JANNRU010000235.1, read on the forward strand.
ACCGTCGTCCCGCGATCGAGGATCGACAAGAAGAATGTCAGGAGGTGCGGGTGGGCCTTTTCGACCTCGTCGATCAAAATCACCCCAACGGGCGCCACCGAAGAGCGTTCATGAAAACGGGCCAGCAACCCTTCCTCATCCGAACGGATGAATCCGCGAGTCGCTCCGCGCAGCTCGTTGATGTCGGACGGGTAGGTATAGTTCGGCCCTTCGATCGTCAGCATCGGGATCTCGACCTGCCACACGCCTTGCAATAGCCGACCCAGGCTCTCGACGAGGTGATTTTTTCCGACACCGGTGGGGCCGACCAAGAAATACGCAGGCGGCTTGCGTTGATCGCGTGTTCCGGCTGCGTACAGGCTGAACTCATCGCACAACGCGTGGACCGCCGCCGCCTGGTCGATGACCGTCGCGTTCAACGCGGACTCGAGTCGGACGACGTCGACCGCCGCGAAGAGCAGCAACCGCTCGTAGGACGAGAGCAATCGCTCTTTGACCGTCGTCGCTTCGACGCCGAGGTCGCCGCGAGCGGCGAGGAGATAGTCATCGGAGGGTTCGACCGCGGTCAAAGCCGCCGCCGCGGCGGCCATCAGCGGCACACGGCTGGCAATCTCCGCGATCGCCGCGCTCTGGGAAGAATCCGTGGTCGAACGGCTCTGCTGCAGGATGCCGGCGTAATGCCGGAACTTGTCGCTGCACTGGTTGAGGAAGACGACCTCCTCCTCGAGAGGCAGCATCAGGAGACGATTCTGCTTGAAGAACTCCCGCAGCCGGCGATCTTCGGCGAGCAATTCAAGGGCCTCGCCAGCCATTCGATAGGCGCGCGCTCCGAGTTCCTCGATGTCATAGCCTTTGACCTGGCGACGCCCCAAAAGACCAAGATCGAACAGCGCCTTGTCCCCAACCAAACGCACGTCTTCGGGTAGCCGTCGGACCCGGTAGAGCACCTCGCCCTCGCCCCGCCGCTCCTGCTCGATCAGGCGACTGACCAGACTCGCCAGAAATCCGCGCTCGGGGTGCATGATCCGGACCAGCCGTTCTTCGGAATAGACATCGGTGAGCAGGAGCGAGCACTCCGTGATTACCCGGACCAAGTGGTGCAACTCGAGATCGTCCAGGCCGGCACCCTGGCCGCGGGAGGCTTCCCGCAATCGCTCCTCGAGGATCTCGCGTTCGAGTGTTTCGATCCGTCGTTCCCCGGAATCGTCCATCGGCCCCTCGCGGCTTCGCATCTTCCTACCTAGCGAGTACCAAGAAGCGTGCCACCCCGCCCTCGGCGCAACTCGTTGCACCTACGAGGTATATGCCGTGCGTCGCCCCGAATTGCAACACTGGGCGTCACTTCCGAGGAACGCGACGCCGGTAAATGTCGTCTCGCGTTCACCTTGACATCGTCACGGGGCCAATCCTATAGTGCTGTCACTCGCCGTCGGCGAGTGCTTACTGTTAGCACCCAAGTGTCGTTTCATCAAGGGTTTACGCAAAAATCCAAGGAGGTCTGAGGCTATGAAAATGAAGCCCCTTTACGACCGCGTACTGGTCAAGCGGGTCGAAGAGAAGGAACAGAAGCGCGGCGGGATCATCATCCCCGACACCGCGAAAGAAAAGCCCATGGAGGGCAGGGTTGTGGCGGTCGGTGCCGGCCGAATTGAGAAGGACGGCAAGCGCATCACGCCCGAGGTCAAGGTCGGCGATAGGATCCTATTCGGAAAGTACGCCGGCACTGAGATCAAGATCGACGACGACGAGCATGTGATACTGCGTGAGGACGAAGTCCTCGGGATCCTGCAGTAGCCCAACCGTGACGCCCTTGGGCCGACGATCGGCTCTTGGCGGCCCCGACGGGCCGAACCGTAAGACAATTTACTGAATACAAATTCCTGAGGAGGAAGACTGACGATGGCTGCGAAAACAATCACCTATTCGGACGAGTGTCGGCACGCGATGCTCCGCGGCGTCAACAAGCTCGCGGACGCAGTGAAGATCACGCTCGGCCCGAAGGGCCGCAACGTGGTCTTGGAAAAGAAGTTCGGCTCGCCGCTGTCCACCAAGGACGGCGTGTCGGTCGCCAAGGAGATCGAGCTCGAGGACCCCAAGGAGAACATGGGCGCCCAGTTGGTCCGCGAGGTCGCCAGCAAGACCTCGGACGTCGCCGGCGACGGCACGACGACCGCCACGGTTCTGGCCCAGGCGATTTTCCGTGAGGGCGTCAAGGCCGTGACCGCTGGCGGCAACCCGATGGACATCAAGCGCGGCATCGAAAAGGCCGTCGAGAGTGCCGTCGAGAACATCCAGAAACTGTCGCGTCCGGTCGCCGGAAAGATGATCGCCCAGGTCGGATCGATCTCGGCGAACAACGACATGACCATCGG
>JANNRU010000236.1:0-3717 GCA_031401755.1 Acidobacteriota bacterium
CCACAACGAAAAACACTGCGCCATAAACGCGCCGGTGGCCAACCGGTACGGTACAAACCGTTACCTATGTCTCAGGTATGGACAGAAATGAATTGGCGATCCCGGCAGGATTCGAACCTGCGACCCCCTGCTTAGAAGTTGTCCGCTCCAGGACCTCAGGAACCCGCGGCAGTCCGCTAAACGCGGAAAAAACCGATAATTTTGATCATCAACCCCCTCATCAGCCCTCAGGAGCCCGGTAATCCCCCCTCCCACTAACGGGATTTGAAGGTAGAATTTTCTCGGCCCCGAGGCACGAGGAGATTTTGATGAGGAAGAGCCGGTTCAGCGAGACGCAGATCATGGGGATTTTGCGCCAGGCGGAGGGCGGGTTGGCCGTCGCCGATCTTTGCCGCGAGCATTCGATCAGCAACGCGACGTTTTACAAATGGTGCTCGAAGTACGGCGGCATGGACGCTTCCATGATCTCTGAGATGAAAGGGATCGAGGACGAGAACCGGCGGCTGAAGAAAATGTACGCCGAACTCAGCATGCAAAACGAATTGCTGAAGGAGGCCTTGGGAAAAAAATAGCCCGGCCATCCCAGCGTCGGGAGATGGCTGCGAATGCTGTGACGCGCAAGGGCATCAGCGTTGCGCTGGCTTGCCGGACGTTCGGCGTCAGCGAGACGTGTTACCGCTATCAGCCGAAGCTCGACGCTGAGAACGAACGCATCGCCGATTTGCTCGTCGTGATCTGAGACCCTAAAACTCCTCCAAGATTTGGTAGAGTCCGTAATTATTAGCCCAGGACTCTCCATCTGAGTGGAGGAGACAAGGGTCTCAGATCAATTGGTCTCAACCTAAACGACCAATTTTCTCGCACCAGGAGTCTACGTTTTCATCGGCGGCTCGCGAGGACCAACCCAAGCATCCGCAGGTAACAATGGAATTCGTGTGGCGAGACCGTCGATCATGCCTTCCCACACACTTTCGCTGAGTTCGTCCGCCTTCTCCGCGGGCCCGACGAGCCGATCGATCAGCAGCAATGTGAGACCGTGCAGGACCGACCAGTAGACCAGAATGGCTCCATCGATCTTTCTTTCGTTACGCGCCGTCATCGGCATCGCCTGCCCCAACGCCCCATCGCGTATGGCGTCCGCAAGCAAGGCTCTGGTGTTGAACGCAGCCGCTCTTTCGATGGCCGGGCGATCCTCCTGCGGGCCGGTTAGATAGCCGCCAAACATCAAGCGATAGAGTGCCGGATTATCGATGCCTTGGCGGACATAATTGCGTGCCATTGAGGAAACGCGAGCCCGTGGCGTGCTTCGCGCCTTCACAGCTGCTGCCATTCGGCTCGCAAGCAACCCGAACCCTTCAGCTGACACCGCCGCCAGCAAGTCGCGCTTGTCGGCGAAATGCTTGTACGGCGCGTTGTGGCTGACGCCCGCGCGCCGGGCGAGCTCCCGGATCGAGAACTCGATGCTCTGCGTCTCGCGCACGAGATCGACGGCAGCCGCAACAATGGCGCGGCGCAGATCGCCGTGATGGTACGGCCGGGGAGTGGAGGATTGAGTTTTCTGCATGGTGCTCGGGTGTAGCAACGAAGGGTGGTGATCGTAGCGCATCATGTTGCTATTGTCAACTTAATCTCAGGCGGCCCGATTTTGGCGATCTCGCTGCGACGCTTTGGCCCTGCCGCGTCGTTGTTTGTTGAAGTTGACAACGACAACTTAAGGGTTTAAGTGGTCAACGACAACATTTTTTCGCCCCACATGGAGAGCGTCATGCGTCTGCTAGCTGTTCCACTCCTAATTGCCGCTGCGTTGGCCCTGCCGGCTTGCAAGCCGAAGGAAGCCAGCGTCGAGGCTCGTCCCGTGCGCACGGTGGTCGTGCAAGCGAGGTCGGTCGACAACGACCGCCAGGCCGTGGGCGAGGTCCGCCCGCGCTACGAGAGCGAACTGTCGTTCCGCGTCGCCGGCAAGGTCCTCGCCCGCCTCGTCGATGTCGGTGCGACTGTCAAGCGCGGCGACACCATCGCTCGGCTCGACACGCAGGATTATGAGAACCGCCTGCGGTCAGCAGAAGCCGAGGTCGCAGCCGCCGAGGCGGCCCTCGTCGAGGCACAGGCCGACGAGGGGCGAAAGGGGAAACTGGTTAAGGATGGCTGGACGACAAGGGCAACCTACGACAGCGTCGTGCAGAAACTTCGATCCGCAGAGGCGAGGCTCACGTCTGCCAAGGCCAATCTCGACCTCAACCGCGATCAGCTCCGCTACACCGAGCTCAAGGCTGAATTCGATGGCACGGTCACCGCAGTCGGGACCGAGACCGGCCAAAATGTCGCCGCCGGCCAGCTGGTCGTCAAACTCGCCCGCCCGGGCGAGATGGATGGTGTCTTCAACATCGCCGAGACGTTTTTCGCCCGCGGAATCGAGGACAAGCCTGAAGTTGTCGTCTGGCCACTCTCCAATCCCGAACTCATGATCGAGGGCGAAGTCCGCGAGATTTCGCCGGTCGCCGACGCAGCGACCCGCACTTACACTGTCAAGGTGACCCTCAAGAACCCGCCACCTCAGCTGCGGCTCGGCATGAGCCTCGCAGGCCGCGTGAAAAGCACAGCGTACATGGCCGTGAGGCTCCCCCTCCCGGCCCTGTTCGACCAAGCCGGTCTGCCGGCCGTCTGGGTCGTCAATCCGGCCTCGAGCGAGGTTGCGCTGCGGCCCGTAACGGTCGCTCGCTACGAGACCGACTCCGTGATCATCGCCAACGGCTTGACCGACGGAGACGTCGTGGTCACCGCTGGCGTCAATACCCTTCGCGAAGGTCAGCGCGTACAGCTGGCGGACGCGCAATTGAGCGGAGTGCGGTGATATGAAAAGCTTCAACCTGTCCCGCTGGGCGCTCGATCATAAGAGTTTCGTGATCTACCTGATGCTGGTCGTTGCGATCGCCGGCTTCCTGCAATACGGCAAGCTCGGCCGCGAGGAGGACCCGCCGTTCACGATCAAGACCATGGTCGTCAAGACGCTGTGGCCCGGCGCCACGACGCTCGAGACCGTGCAGCAGATCACGGACCGGATCGAGAAGAAGCTCGAAGAATTGCCGGTTCTTGATTACCTCAAGAGCTACACGAAGCCTGGCGAATCTGTCGTTTTCATTACCCTCAAGGACTCGACCCGTGCGTCCGACGTTCCTGATTTGTGGTACCAGGCGCGCAAGAAGATCGGCGACATCCAGCACACGCTGCCACAGGGTGTGCAGGGCCCCTTCTTCAATGACGAGTTCGGCGACACCTACTCACTGATCTTCGCGCTGACGTCGGACGGCTTCTCTCACCGCGAGATGCGCGACCACGCCGAGCGCATCCGCAGCGAGCTGCTCACCACGCCGGATACGGCCAAGATCGATTTGATCGGTGTACAGGACGAGAAGATCTACCTCGAGTTCTCCACTCAGAAGCTTGCCGCGCTCGGGCTCGATGTTTCACAACTCGTTCAGTCGCTGCGGACGCAAAACGCCATCGAGCCGAGCGGCGTGGTCGATGCCGGTGACGAGAAGATCGCCATCCGGGTCTCGGGCAGGTTCACGTCGGAAGAGAGCCTGAAAGCTGTCAACTTCCGCGTCAATAGCCGCACTTTCAGTCTGATCGACATCGCAACCATCCGCCGCGGCTACGTGGACCCCGAGCAGCCGATGTTCCGATTCAACGGCAAGGCCGCTATCGGGCTCGCCATTG
>JANNRU010000237.1:0-3679 GCA_031401755.1 Acidobacteriota bacterium
CCAGTCCGGCGACTGCGTCAACGCTTGTGGTTGACGCGGTCACCTTTGCCGGGTGTCCTCCAGGACCGAACGAAGTCGTCTTCCGGGCCTGCGATGACCTTAACGCCTGCGCACTAGCGCGTCGCACGATCACCGTGCTCGCGGGGGAGACCCCGGATGCCACGATCTTGCTCCCCGCATTCGACGTCAGCATCGCGCGTGGCGACTCGGTTTTCTTTGCCGGTGCCTTCGAGGACGAGGACAACGGACTGGGGGCCTACGTAATCTCGTGGGATTTTTCGGCGTGCGCGAATCCGCCGTCGTCGTCGATCGAGGATCCGGGAACGGTCGTCTTCGACTGCCCGGCCGGCAGTTACGTCGTGAGCTTCGAGGTCTGCGATTCGACCAACCTCTGCGACCTAGAGACGCGCACGATCATGGTCACGGCGTCCGGGGACTATCCGACCGCGACGATCGATCTGCCGACTGGCCCGGTTAGCGTCGGCCCGGCGCAGCCGGTGAGCTTCGCCGGCAGCGGTGCCGACCCCGGCGGCCCTCTGCCCCTCGTGTACACCTGGTTTTTCCCGTCCTGCGCATCAATCACTCTGGCTGCGGCGGAGGATCCCGGTCCGGTCACATTCGGCTGTGCGCCGGGGGATTACCCGGTCACTTTCCAGGTCTGCGACGCGGCCGGCTTCTGCTCGGACGCGACCGTGACCGTGACCGTGGTCGCACCGAGTTGCCAATCGTTCGGGCCCGCCGGTTGGAACCTCGTCTTCGCCGACAGCCAGGAAACGACCGCCGAGGACGGTGCGGCGACCCACGCGTTCGACGGCGATCCCCAGACAATCTGGCATACACGTTGGTCCGGCGGGAATTCACCGGCCCATCCGCACGAAATTCGGATCGATAGCGGTCAAATCCAGACTCTTTGCGGTTTCGGCTATCTGCCACGGCAGGATGGTGGCGCGAACGGCACGATTCGCAACTACGAGTTTGCGGTGAGCACGAACGGATCGAACTGGACGACCGTTTCGAGCGGCGTGCTGGTCGCCAACGCGGGTAGTTCTGCCGAGCGCCAGGTCGATTTCGCCCCCACATCCGCGCGCTACGTCCGACTGCGGGCGCTCAGCGAGGTCAACGCCAACCCCTGGACCACCGTGGCGGAACTGCGACTGCGCCAGGCTTCCGGCTCGAGCGCACTCCCGCCGGTAGTGACGATCGATCAGCCGCCGGTGAATGTGGCGATTGAGGGCGGGGGCGCGGTGACCTTTGCCGCCACCACCACCGATCCGGACAATCAGCTTCCGCTGGATTACCTGTGGACCTTCCCGCAGTGCGCGACGCCGGCGAGCTCGATGCTCGAAGATCCTGGGCCCGTGGTCTTCAATTGTCCCGATGGAGACTACGAAGCGGCGATTCGAGCCTGCGACGCTTCCGGTCTGTGTGCCACGGCAACGCGCCAGGTCGCGATCGGTGCACCCTGTGCAGCTCTCGGTTCGGCATCGTGGAGCGTCGCCTATTTTGACAGCCAGGAGCTCGTCGGTGAGAACGGCGCAGCAACCAACGCGATCGACGGAAACCCGTCGACGCATTGGAGCACGCGCTGGATCGGCGGGAGCCCCGCGCATCCTCACGAATTCCACATCGATACCGGAGCGGTTCAGACCCTTTGCGGTTTCGGCTATCTGCCGCGCCAGGACGGTGGAGTGAACGGTACGATCCGCGATTTCGAGTTCGCGGTCAGTCTGGACGGCGCGAGCTGGGTCAACGTGGCCAGTGGCGTATTGGTCTCGAGCGCGACGAATCTTTCGGAGCGCATCGTTCCCTTCGCTCCGACCCCGGGTCGGTTCGTTCGTCTCCGCTCGTCGAGCGCGATCAACAACGGGCCGTGGGCGACGATGGCCGAGCTTCGTTTGCGCGCGACGGCGACGGCGATCTCGGTTCCGCCGGCCGTGACCATCGACTCACCGGCGACCAATCTCACGATCGTGCGTGGCGCGACGGTCAACATGGCAGCGACGGTCATGGATCCAGACGCCGAACTGCCTCTGGCTTTGGCTTGGAGTCTCCCGCCTTGTGCGATTCCGTCCTCGGCGATCGTCGAAGATCCCGGGCCGGTCGTCTTCGATTGCGCCGTCGGGGACTATCCGGTGACGCTCGAGGCCTGCGACGCGGGCGGGAATTGCGCATCTGCAACGCGGATCGTGACGATCGCCGGGCTGAGTTGCCTGGCGCAATCGACGGCGGGCTGGGGTGTCGTCTATTTCGACAGCCAAGAGCTCGTGCGGGAGAACGGGGCCGCGGTCAACGCGATCGACGGCAATCCGTCGACGTACTGGAGCACGCAGTGGAACATTGTTGCGCCTCCGCCTCCGCACGAGATTCGGGTCGATACCGGGCGACCGAGTACCCTGTGTGGTTTCAGCTATCTACCGCGGCAGGACGGCGGGGTGAACGGGACGATTCGTAACTACGAGTTCGCGGTCAGCATGGACGGCAACAACTGGACGACGGTCGCGAGCGGGATCCTGTTCGCCAGCACGGCCAGCCTGAGCGTGCGTTCCGTCGAATTCCCGCCGACGACGGGACGCTACCTGCGCTTGCGTGCGCTGAGCGAGGTCAACGGGGGCCCCTGGGCCACCGTCGCGGAGCTGACAGTCCGCGCGATCGACGGAACACCTTCGGCACCACCGGTGGCTGCGATCGACCAGCCGGCGACCGATGTCACGATTCCGAGCGGCGGACAACTGAGCTTCGCCGGCACCGGAACGGATCCGGACGGCGAGTTTCCGCTGAGCTACCGATGGAGCTTCCCGAATTGCGCGATTCCGTCGTCTTCGACGCTCGAGGACCCGGGCGTCGTCAGCTTCCCCTGCCCGCCCGGCCAGTTTGGGGTGTTCTTCGAGGTTCGAGACGCCGCCGGGTTGATCTCCACGGGCGAGCGCCGAGTGACGGTCGATGGCGCCGCCTGTGCGCTATTGTCGCAGAGCGCGATGAGCGTGACCTTCGCGAGCAGTCAGGAGTTCTCGGGCGAGAACGGCGCGGCGACGAACGCGATCGACGGCAATCCGTCGACGACCTGGCACACGCGCTGGACCGGGGCCAACCCGCCGTCGCACCCGCACGAGATACGGCTCGACACGGGGAGCCTGCGCAACCTCTGTGGCTTCGTCTACCTCCCGCGACAGGATGGTGGTGTGAACGGCACGATTCGGGACTTCGAATTGTCGGTCAGTTCCGACGCGACGAATTGGGTCGTGGTTGCGGGCGGGGTGCTCGTCCCGACGGCCGGAGACCCCAACGAGCAAAGCGTTTCGTTCGAAACCGTCTCCGCCCGTTTCGTCCGGCTGCGGGCGCTCAGCGCGACCGGTGGGAATCGCTTCGCATCGGCGGCGGAGATCCGGATCAAGGTTGATCCGTAAGCGCGCGAAGATCGATACGGATCAGAAGGGATCGTCCGAGATCTTTTGAAAGATCAGCGGCGCGGAGGGCGTCGTGATCGGCTCTCCGTTCGATTCGATCAACCAAGAGGCGAGAGTTCGGCCTCCATCTTCGACGACCAGGCGATCGACGTACTGCACGGGCTCGGCATCCGATCCGGCCGCGGCGGTTCCGACGCATTCGACGAACAGATCCGGGCTGCCGTCGCGCCCGAAGATCCGGAACCGGTACTCTTGGTAGGGCACTCCATTGCGGG
>JANNRU010000238.1:0-10521 GCA_031401755.1 Acidobacteriota bacterium
CCACGAACCGCCAGCATGTAACACATCAGGTATCCAACGGAACCACCGAAGGCGCACAGGTACTTGTTGCAATCAATGGTGTCCACCGAATCGGGGGAACTTTAGCGGCCTGCTCATGGGTGTCGTCACCAACCTGCGGCCCGACCTCTTCAAGGCCGTGCACACCGCCGTGCCCTTCGTGGACCTGATGAACACCATGATGGACGCCAGCCTGCCGCTCACCGTGGGCGAGTACCTCGAATGGGGCAATCCCAACGACAAGGCGGCCTTCGACTACATGCGGTCCTACAGCCCCTACGACAACCTGGAGAAGAAGGCGTACCCCGCCATCCTGGTCACCACCAGTTTCAACGACAGCCAGGTGATGTACTGGGAACCGGCGAAGTACGTAGCCAAGCTCCGCACCCTCAAGACCGACGGCAATCCCTTGCTGCTGAAGATCAAGATGGACCCCGCCGGTCACGGCGGCGCCTCGGGCCGCTACGACGCGTTGAAGGACAAAGCATTCGAATACGCCTGGATGCTGGGGCAGGTGGGGATCACGAAGTGACTCGAAGTATCAAGCGGCGGGACCGTAAGCATGGCACACCCTCCCTTTTCCCCGTGGGAGACCTCAGACGAACCCTCCGTCGACCCAGCGCGCTTCGAGCCACGCGCGCGCGCGCTCACGATCGAGCGCGCTGATGCCGATCACGGGGATTCGCAGCGTCGTTTCACCTGCGCCTTCGATCCAGAGGTCCTTGGGAAGCGGCCAGCGGAATCCGGTGACCTCGGACAGCGCCAAGCGGCGAGCGCGGAGACTTCCGGGCGGCCGCCAGGAGATCTCGTCGGGACCGAAGTGAAGCACAGGATGGCGCCACGCGACGTAGCTGATCCAGCCGAAGTAGACGAGGAAGCTCAACCCCATCAGCAGGTCGAAGACCGATTTATAGAAGAGACCTTGCCCCTGGACCAGGAGGACCAGGTTCAGGGTCAGTTGAACGCCACCGCCGACGGCGCAGAACGCCATCCACACGCGAAAGAATCTCCGAATGAAAATGTCGATGGACGCTCGCATACTGAACCTCACTACGGCCGTTTCGTCGTGGGCGATCGCTCCAAGGCCGCCTGGATGAGGGACTCCGATATCCCGGCCTCTTTCCACGCGAACAGATCTTCAGCGCTCAGGGGCGCCTTGAGCACCTGCTGATTGACGTAGCGCAGGAGCGTGTCGTCACCGAAGCCCTGGTTCTTGAGATTGCGGACCTCGTAGAGCAGCGCGCTCGGCGAAAGCGCGTGCGTCATTTCGGAAAACGACGCCTGTTTCGGCCAGGCCGCCTGCAAGGCGCTTTGTTCGAGCAGGTTCGCGTAGGCTTCCTTGATGGCATCACTGAGAACTTCATTGCAGTTGTCTGCACTGCGCTTTCGCCCATACCTGCGGGCATCCCCCGAAACTAACCCGGACGCCAGTACGTTCCCGCCGCGCTCTTTCAGCTCGAAGCCCACACGAACTTCGGCAGCGTAGCTGGACCCGACGGGCTGGTCCGTTTCCGTGACGAAGAATCGCCACAGGCGGAGGGCCAAGACGGGATTCGCCTCCGGCTCGATCCGTACTCCCCAACCTGTCGCGGTTTCGACGAACACGTCTTTCGCGAACTGCTTGACCGAGTTCGTTGCAACCCACGGAAACGGCCGGTCATCATCCTCTGTTCCCTCGCCGACGACAGTCGGTTTTGTGGGGGGTCGGGCATCCTCGAACTCCATCGCGACCGGCTGAGAGGCCATGCCGCCATTCAGAGTCGGAGAGCTCGAACCTGTCGCTTCCTGGGGCACGAACCGCAGGGTCAGTACCCGTTCCGTGGCTGCGACCGCATCCGCGCCTGCGGCGATCACTGCGGCGAGAACAACCGCGAAGCAGATCCACGCTTGGCTCATGTCGACCTCCGGATGCGGGTCAGAAGGGTACTACCGGGACGGATCGGAGCCCACGCCCACACGAACGAAGCGGAGGCAATTGCCGTCGTTCAATAGCGGTAGGGTCGGGGACTGGCGCGGTGCCCCGTAGATGCGGCCTATCTGTTCTCCCCGTTTCCTTTGGGAGTGCCTCACTAGCCACATCGTGGGTCCGTTTCCAGCCCCCGCCACGTCGCACGCAGCATGCGGATTTCCCGCACTACGCGCTCCTGCACCATTCGCTGCGGGTTCCGATAATTCTGGCACCACCGGCCGAGGCCGGAAACGCTAGAACGCCCCGTCGCCAACGTGCTTCGGGCGCCCCGTCTCGACGCTGAGGCCCCCCAACCGCTCCGTGTCCGCTGGCTTTCCATACACCCACTGCTGTTCCTTGGTCCTCCGACCCGTCTCAATCGCATCATCTTGTCGTACCAGGTTCGCTGGCGCCCTACAGCAGGTCGTCGCTCCCGTTGCCGTCCACGTCGCCGGCGAACGACACGGCACTGCCGGCGAGGTCCCCGGCAACCTCACCCACGAACACCACGGGACCGGCCACGGTCGCCGTGCCCGGCGAGGGCGCCCGAACGAAGAGCACCGCCTCGGTTCGCGCCGAGCGCCGCCTGTTCGACGGCGCCCCACCGGTCATTCCGCACAAGACGTTCATGCGGGAGAACTGCTCGGCCTGTCCTGACGGGCGCGCCGCGCGCGAGGAGATCCGCACGAGCCATCCCGAGCGCAGCCGCTGCCGGCAGTGCCACGTACCCGTCGTCACGCTCGACACCTTTCCCGCTAGACTTGACCGGTCCGCTTACAGGAGTTCCACGTCATGAACCGTGCCCTCGTCATCTCGATCGCGGCCGCCTGGTGCTTCGTCCCGATCCTGGCCGGGACCGAGGACGAGAGTGCCGCGACACTCGGACAATCGTTCCGACAAGGCAAGTTCTCGGTCGGCATGCGCTATCGCATCGAGAATGTCTCCGAGGACGCGATCGCCAAAGAGACCTGGGCGTCGACCCTGCGGACGAGCCTGGCGTACCGAACGCTGCCGTGGAAGGGTTTCGGTCTCTACGCGGAGTTCGAGGACGTCAGCGACCTCGGCTTGCGGGACGAGCACGACAATTCCGCCCCGGGCAGCCTGTGGAACGCGGTCACTGATCGGCCGGTCATCGCCGATCCCGACCTGACCGAGGTGAATCAGATCGGGTTTCGCCTGAGCGCGATTCCAAACACGACGATCGATGTCGGCCGGCAAGCGATCTCGATCGACAACCAACGGTTCATCGGGCCGGTTGCCTTTCGCCAGAACCACCAGTCGTTCGAGGCGGCCCGTGTCGATTTCCGGTCTGGCGATCGGTTGCGGTTGACTTGGGGGTTCATCGATCGCGTTCACGCGGTCAACGGAGCCGAGCGGCCGATGTCCTCGCATTTCCTCCACGGCGCGTGGGTGATCGCCGGGGCCGGGACACTCGCGGCCCAGGCGTTTCTGCTCGACTACGATCGCGCGAGCGACGCGGGACTCTCCTCGAACACCTGGGGCGTGCAGTGGCGTGGCTCTCCGGCGCTGAAAGGCGAGTGGCAACTCCCGTATCACGTCGAGTGGGCCGAGCAGTCCGATGCCGCCGACAATCCCGCAGAGTTCGACGCGAGCTACGCGCGGGTCGAGGTGGGCGTCAAGAACAAGAACTGGTCGGCCGGCGGCGGATACGAACTGCTCGAGGGCCGCGCGGGCGAGGGCCGGTTCACGACGCCGCTGGCAACGCTTCACGCTTTCAATGGGTGGGCCGACAAGTTCTTGAGTACGCCTGCGGACGGGTTGCAGGATCTCTTCGTCACGGCCGGCTACACGCGCCAGGCTTGGACAGCCGCCCTTGAAGCTCACGACTACTCGGCCGACAGCGGAAGCGCCGACTACGGCAGCGAGATCGATCTGCGTCTGCTCTGGCAGTCGGCATGGAAACAGACGATCGGCCTCGAGGTCGCGTTCTACGACGCCGACGAATTCTCGACCGACACCGAGAAGCTGTGGCTCTTCACTAGCTGGTCGTTTTGAAATAGCGGATCTCGCCGACCCGCTCATCTTCCATGCTCGTCTCCATCCTCATACCAAACTCAATATCACCGATACCTAAGAGCCAGATGAAGCGAATCTTGAAACCATTTCTGCCTGAGAGAGTTCCACCGGGTGCTGAAAACGTCCGGTTGGGCAATCCTGCTCGTGCCCATCACGGTGGCTCAGACGGTTGAGGATCCAGGCGTTACTGATCCAAAGGATCGATTGCGGCTGTTCGGCCAGGATGATCACGTGCACCGATACGGTCCTGATTACATGGATCGACTGAGTGCCGCCGGCTTCAGGGTAAAGCGCATCCGTCCTGCGGATTTTTTATCCGCAAGTAACATCAGCCAAATGGCCATAACGGCCGCAGCGGGCGAGGTTTACTTCTGCGAAAAGCAGCAAGGGAACCACTGAATTCATCCGCAGATTACGCAGATGAACGCAGCGGAAGTCCAAACAAGCCGCCGTTCCGTTCTCTACTCGGGTACGAGCCCGGGTCCAGCGTCCGATAATACTGGCGTTGTGTCAACTCAAACCCCTAGGCCTTTGCCCCGAGCCTGGTAAGATTCCGGAGCCATGGACCACACCCTCGCGGCAGGCGATGTCATTTCCCACTACAGAATCGTGGGCGCGCTAGGATCGGGCGGCATGGGCGAGGTGTACCTCGCCCAGGATCTCACCCTCGAAAGAAGCGTCGCGCTCAAGGTCCTCCCCGCGGGGCTCGTCCGCAACGAAGAGCGGCTCCGGCGATTCGTCATCGAAGCCAAGTCGGCGTCGTCGCTCAACCACCCGAGCATCGTCACGATCTACGAGATCGGCTCGGGCGCCATCGAGCGCGACGGGGAGGCACAGGATCCCATCCACTACATCGCGATGGAGCGGATCGACGGGCACACCTTGGCCGAGGTGATCCACACCGACAAGGAAGACCTGCGGCGCCTCCTCGGTTATCTGGCCCAGGCGGCCGACGGCGTCGCCAAAGCCCACGGGGCGGGGATCGTCCACCGCGACCTCAAGCCAGGGAACATCATGGTCTCGAGGGACGGGTTCGCGAAGGTGCTCGACTTCGGCCTCGCCAAGCTGACGGAATCCAGAACGGGGGACGAAGGCGCGAGCGTTGCGCCCACGCGCACCGGCGCCGGAGTCGTGATGGGAACCGTCGGCTACATGTCGCCGGAACAAGTCCAAGGGAAATCCGTCGATCACCGCTCCGACATTTTCTCGTTCGGCTGCATCCTCTATGAAGCGGTGACACGCCAGCGCGCGTTCGAGGCGGACTCCGCCGTCGACACGATGCACAAAATCCTCCACGACGCGCCGGTCGAATCGCACGAGCTGAACCCGAAGGCTCCCGCCGACCTGCGCCGACTGGTGCGGCGCTGTCTCGCGAAGAGCGCCGACCAGCGCCTCCAGTCGATGAAGGATCTGGCCATCGAGCTGCGGGAGATCGCGGACAACTACGAGTCCCTTTCGAGCTCGGCGAGCTCGGGGAGCGGCGTCGGAGCCGTAGGAGCCGTCCCCCGCCCCACGGTACGACGCGGGTGGCTCATCGGCGGGGCGATCGTCGCGATTCTTGGAGTCGCGGGACTGGCGATCGGCGTCGCCGGTTTCCTTCGACCTCGCGACGCAGAGTCAGCCGACGCCGCGCCGGCCGCAGGGCTGAAGCTCACGAGCATTTCGGGGCGAGAAGGCGTCAGCGGCGTGGCGATCTCCGGCGACGGGCGCTATCTCGCCTATCCGATCGACTCGTCGGAGTCGACGTCGATCTGGGTGCGGCAGATCGCAACGGGGAGCGAGGTTCAGGTCGTGCCGCCCCGCGAGGCGGGGGTCGTGGCCCTTCGATTCTCGCCGAACGGCGACTACGTCTATTTCCTCGTCATCGAGCCGGACCGGCCGGGACTGACGACGCTCGAGCGGGTGCCGGTTCTGGGCGGCCCGTCGCGCAAGCTGTTTTCCGACGTGGGTTATGGATTCAACCTGACGCAAGACGGCAAGAGCGTCTGCTTCATCAGGGCGAAGACCAAGTCGGGAGAGTCGTCCGCGATGGTGCGCGACATCGAGCAGGGTCAAGAAAAGACGCTGGCGACGGTTGCCGAGCCGCTGGGGTTCGCCTGCCCCCCGGCGTTGTCTCCCGACGGCAAAACGTTCGTCGCGTCCGTCCATACGGCGGAGAAGGGCATCCACGGGCAGTTCGTCGCGATCGACGCGGCGAGTCTGGCCCAAACACGATTTGGCTCCACGGGCTGGGAGACCATTGCTCTCCAATGGCTCCCCGACGGGAGAGGATTCATCGCTCCCGCGTTCAGGTATGCCGAGACGGAAGGACCTCAGCTCTTCTACGTGTCCTATCCCGAAGGGCGGCACCGGAAGATCACGAGCGACTCCAACGCGTATTTCGGTTTCGATCTGACCGCGGACGGCGCGACGATCGCGGCTCTCCGCTCGACGAGGGTGTCGAACGTCTGGAGCGTGCCCCTCGAGGGAAAGACACGCCCCAAGCAGCTCACCTTCAACGCGACCAGCGCCAGTGCCGTCGGGTCATTCGTGTTGGCGGCAGACGGCACGGTCGCGTTCAGCGCGGCCACCGACCACAACACTCACGTCTGGACGATCGGGACGAACGGTCAGACTCCGAGACAGATCACGCCCGGAGCGAACGGGGAGTCTTTGAGTCGCGCGCTCCCGAGCGGCGAGTTCGTCATTGCCCGAACGGGGGAAGACTTCACCGCTCACATCGTCATCACGAGCGCCGACGGCGGAAATTCGCGCACGATCGTTCCCGGCTCGGGAGAGTGGTATCAGGACGTCAGCCCCGACGGAAAGACGTTGCTTTACGCGCGCGTCGATACCCCCCGCGCGCTCTGGGCGGTCCCTGTTGCCGGAGGCGAGCCACGGAAGATCGCAACCGACTTCAACGACGCCGCAAAGGTGTCGCCGGACAATCGCTTGGTCGCCTATTTGATTCCGCAGGAACTCGAGGGCACTTCGCCGACGACCTGCATCGTGGCGCCGATCGAGGGGGGAGCACCGATCGCGACGTTCACGTGGCCGACGCAATCCTCGCCCCCGAAGTGGACGCCCGACGGGAAGGGGCTCTCCTTCGTCGTGAACAAGGACAACGTCGCGAACGTCTTCGTTCAGCCACTCGCCGGCGGCTCTCCCCGGCCCCTGACGCGATTGACCGAGGGCTCGATCAGCGACTATCTCTGGTCGCCCGACGGTAAGCGTCTCGTACTGCAACGGTACAACGAGAACGTCGCCAACCTCTGGAGCGTCGGCACCGACGGGCGCCCGCCCGAGCCGATCACAGATTTCCCGACCGGGGCGATCTTCGGGATCGACATTTGCAAGGACGGGAAGACGCTTTACTTCCTCTACGGCAACGCGAGCAGCGACATCGTGCTCCTGAACAACTTCCGTTGACCGTGCTCCCCGGGGGCTATGGTGCCCCCTAGAACCAACCTTCGACCCGTAGCCCCTTGAACCCACGAAAGTCGGCTTTGTTCGCCGTGACGAGCGTCAAGTCATTGACGCACGCGATGGCCGCGATCTGCCCATCGACGAACGGTGGCGTTTTCCCCGCCGCCTCGAGCCTCACTCTCTCGCGAGCATGCCATTCGGCCGCAGCGCGGTCGTAGTCCAGAACCGGAAAGCTCACCAGCACGACATCCTCCAAGTAGCGTTCGATCGCCTCCCGGCGGCGCGACGCAGAAAGGCGCGCGCATCCGAACCGCAACTCGTACCAGACGATAGAGGCGATGGCCGTTTCTCCCTCGTGGCTGGCCAGTCGACGAAGGACGGCACGAGACGGACTGGGCCGCAGCGGTTCCGAAACGACGTTCGTATCGAGTAGGTACTTCAGACTCACAGATCGACCTCTCGACCGCGGGCCTGGTCACGCGCTCCGGCAAACACCTCTTTGGGATCGATGGCCAGCTCCTTGAGGTTGATGTCCCGAGTGAACTCTGCGTACGCCTCCGAAAACCTCCGATGCCGGGATGCAAGCCGCGCGTACTCTTGGCGACCGATCAACACGGCGACGGGCTGACCTCGCCTGGTCAGCTCGACGGACTTTCCGGATTCCACTTCCCGCACGAGACTCGGAAGGCTATTGCGCGCTTCCGCGATGGACTGCTGCTTGGCCATACGGCACCTCACGAATGTACGTTACGATGTACATATTACGTTCGGGAGCCCGACGACGCAAGCGATTGATCGCCGGAGGCTCAACGTCGAACCTGCCCGGTTTTCGAATTCCCGACGTGCTAAGCCGCCTTACGCCTTAGAATCCCGGGCGGGCATCATGAGATAAGGACTCCCCTCTTGGCTCTCGCCTGAAAAAACCGCCTCGGCCCCTACGAGATCGTCGGCCCGCTCGGTGCCGGCGGGATGGGCGAGGTCTACCTGGCTCGCGACTCGCGACTTGGCCGCGACGGGGCCATCAAGGCGCTCCCCGACGCGCTGGCGGCGGACCCGGAGCGTCTTGCGCGATTCGAGCGCGAAGCCAAGGTTCTGGCGTCGCTGAATCACTCCGGCGTCGGCGCGATCTACGGGCTCGAGGAGGAAGGCTCCCACCGCTACCTCGCGCTCGAGTACGTCCAAGGGGAGACGCTCGCGGAACGATTGAAGCGGGGCGCCATCCCGCTCGACGAAGCGCTTTGAAGCTACCCGTGACGTCGACTCCGGCACCGAACGGATGGGTCGCCAAGACCGTCAATGACGTCCGCTGCGAACGATCCGTGATCTCGGTCGGTCCTTGGATCTGAATCGACGACGGCACCGGCATCAGAGAGACGAACTCGAACGAACTGACGGTGATCGTCGAATCCTGCACAATCGTTTGGAACTCCGAATGGGCGTCGGCGGTGAGTAGCCCTTCCGCCGTACACTTCGCACGGAACCGGATCGGGCCCAAGTTCGAGGGGATGCTCGGCAGAGTCCAACTGCCACCGGGTCGCACTTGCGCCGTGCGATTCAACGCGCTGACCGTGCATCGGTCATCGAGCTGTCCCCAAGCCGATGTCACCATTACCAGGAGACCGAGGCTGGTCACGGTCGCTCGACGGCCCCTGGCCACCGCGCGCGCGAGGGGTTTTTCGCTCGGCAGCACCCGGGACGCCCTGCGCGCTGGCCTCGCGCCCCACCGCTCGCCGGCAAGACTGGTTCAAGGCGGTTCATCGACGTCACCGTTCCGGAGTTGGGGACTGCACTCGGCCTGGCTCGGGACTCTTTACGCTGCTCCGATAACCACGGTCCCGGTTTGGATGTTTGTCCGGCAACAGATTATGCACCTCGTCGAACTCTAGGCTGCGTGTGCCATCGGGGTTGTAGAGGTAGTCAAATGCCAAGTACCACTTCCCGCCGGACTCGACCTCGGAATTGATCAGATTGGGGAAGATCCCGTATTTTGCTTCTCGCACGTTGCCATGTTCGTCGACAATCGAGCGAGCGCGGAAAATGAGGGCGCGAGTTCCGGGTCCCGAACTGGCGTTTACGGCAGATGGCCCGCGAGTTGATCGAAATCGGTTTCCGAGCGGTTCATGGCGACGATACCTTCGAGAAGCTGAAGAATGAACCCGGGCTGGCGATTCAGTCGGTCTATTCGGAGAATTCCGAACCAAGCGCGGGGGCTGGCGTAGTGCCGGCAGTAATGCGAGAGAGCGAATGAGACCTGAGTGCGGAGACTAGCCGCATAACAACCGCATTAAGCTGTCGGTCCGTCCTGTCACGGCCGTTGCGTGCGCAACGGCCGCGCCAGCCCGGCCCGCAGCTTATGCAGAGCGTTCGGCGGACTAGAATGTCAACGACGATGCCGCCAGAAGCCAGGACGACGCTTCAAATGCGCGAACGCGAGAATGCGAATCTCCTCGGCGCTGATGCGGTACACAACCTGATAAGGGAAACCCGCGACGAGCATTCGACACGCATTGAGCGTTCTGAAGCTCGAACCGGCCTCCGGAGTCTGGGCGATTCGGTCGATAGTTCCGAGAATCGCGTCGAAGAACTCCCCACCCAGTCCAGGCCGCTGCTGCTCATACCACCGAACAGCTGCGGTCAGTTCCTCCGACGCAGGCTTGAGAGTTCGGATTGGTCGAATCACCGGCCGAGAATGTCTTTCTCAATGCGGTGCTTTACGTCTTCCCATGGCTCCAATTCGACCGTCCCAGCATCGATCGCCTCGATTCGGCGACGAACTTCCTGTTCCCAAGCCGAATCGGCGTCCGCGTCGGCGGGTCCGTCTAGGCTCGCGAGAACTTCGAGGGCTAGTTCGGCACGTTCATCCGGGTCGAGACGCAAAGCATCGGCAAGCACGGCTTTGGCTGCTCTAGTCATGCCGGGAATAGTACGTCCAGCCACGCCGCCGAACAAGCCGATCAAGCTGCCGGTCCGTTCCGTCACGCAGCTTGCTTGCGCAAGCTACGCGCCGGCTCGGTCCGCAACTGATCGCCGGCGTTGGGCGTTCCGGAACGGCAACCGAGTAAGCCGCTAAAACCACCCCGAACGTCAGGTTCGGAGTAGCATCGGCCCGCGGA
>JANNRU010000239.1:0-2740 GCA_031401755.1 Acidobacteriota bacterium
TCCGACGTTGACGTTGGCGATCCCGCAGTCACTGCCGGAGTGGGACAGGAACTTCTCCGACGACGCCAGGCTCTCAGTAAAGATCGACGAAGACAGCCCCTGCGGAACGTCGTTCTGCAGGGAAATTGCCTGCTCGACCGAATCGACTTCAAACACGTAGAGGATTGGGGCGAAGGTCTCTTCGCGCCAGATCTTCATCGAGGGTCCTGCTCGAACCATCGTCGGCTCGACGAAAAAGCCGGGCCGCTCCAGCCGCCGGCCGCCGCAGAGGACCTCCCCGCCTTCTTTGCGAATCTGCTCTAGAGCCGCGAGCATCGTGTCCAGGGCCTCGCCATCGACCAGAGGCCCCATCAACGTCCTGGCGTCGAGCGGATCCCCGATCCTGACCTGCGCGTAGGCCCCCTGGAGGCGATCGACGAAGCGACTCGCGATCCCGCGTTGCAGGATCAGTCGTCGCGTGCTGGTGCAGCGCTGCCCTGTGGTGCCGATCGCTCCAAACAATGTCGCTCTCAGCGCAAGATCGAAATTCGCGTCGTCGAGCACGATCAGCGCGTTGTTCCCGCCGAGTTCGAGCAGGCTTCGGCCGAACCGTACGCCGACGACTTCGGCGATTCGTCGCCCCATCCTGCACGATCCCGTCGCCGAGATCAGCGGCAGTCGCCGATCGGAAAGCATCGATTCGCCGACATCCTTTCCGCGGCCGATCACGAGACCGAAGACGCCGGAAAGACCGTTCTGGCGCATGACTTCATTGGCGATGTTCTGGACCGCGATCGCGGTCAACGGGGTCTTCGACGACGGTTTCCAGACCATCGTGTTCCCGCAGACCGCCGCGATCGCGGCGTTCCAGGCCCAGACGGCGACTGGAAAGTTGAACGACGTGATGATTCCCACTGGGCCGAGCGGATGCCACTGCTCGTACATTCGATGCCGAGCGCGTTCGGAGTGCATGGTCAATCCGTAAAGCTGACGCGATAAACCCACGGCGAAGTCACAGACGTCGATCATCTCTTGGACCTCGCCGAGTCCCTCGGCGAGTACCTTGCCCATCTCGAGCGAAACGAGGCGACCCAGGGGCTCCTTCTCGCGGCGAAGCGCCTCGCCGAGTTGGCGAACGATCTCACCGCGGCGCGGCGCGGGGAGCATGGCCCACGTGGGGAAAGCTTCCACGGCGGCGGCGACGACCTGTTCGTAGTGTCCTGAGGTCGCCTGGCGCACGGTGGCCAACGCGTTGCCGTCGGTTGGATTGAACGAGACCAGCTCGGGTCCATCGGTGGTCAGCCAGGCTCCGGTACAGGCACCGGGGTTGGTCGGCTGCACGCCGAGCTCGCGCATGAGGTCGCCGGTCATTGTCTTGACTCCTTGCCGAAAGATGGCTGACGAATGAGGACGGACGATTCTACCAAAACAACCGCGGCCGTTGCTCGGCCCCACCGCGGACGGTACGATAGGCACCTATGGAACCCCTGGGTCACAATCGCGGATATATTGATGAGCTCTACGCCGCGTTCCGCGCCGATCCCGCCTCGGTCAGCGAGACCTGGCGCGAATTCTTCGCCGACTATCGTGGAGGTCCGCCGGTCACCGACCGCGAGCCGCCGACATCGCAGTCCGCGGGCCGTCCGGCAACCACGACTGCGGCGCCGACGGGGACCGCAGAGCCCTTGAAGGGAGTCGCCCTTCGCATCGTCGAGAACATGAACTCGAGTTTGGAAATGCCGACGGCCACGTCGGTTCGCACCATGCCGGTCAAGATTCTCGAAGAGAACCGGCGAATCCTCAATCAACATCAAGGCAACGTCTCCGGAACCAAGATCTCGTTCACCCACCTGATCGCTTGGGGTCTCCTCCGCGCCTTGCAGCGATTTCCGCGCATGAGCGCCCGCTTCGTTGAGATCGACGGCCGCCCGCACCGGGTCACGGAGAATTCGATCAACCTCGGCTTGGCGATCGACATCGAACGCGACGGCCAGCGCCAATTGCTCGTCCCCAACATCAAGGCCGCAGAGCAGATGGGTTTTTCGCAGTTCATCGCGGCCTACGATGACCTTATCCTACGCACCCGCTCGAACAAGCTCACGGTCAATGACTTCGCCGGAACAACGACCACGGTGACGAATCCGGGAATGCTGGGAACGACGCTTTCCGTCCCGCGTTTGATGCCCGGTCAAGGGCTGATTCTCGGAGTCGGGGCGATCGATTTCCCCACTGAGTACGCCGGCATGGCAGCGGAGGTCATCTCGGATCTCGGCTTGTCCAAGGTCATGACCGTGACCAGCACCTACGACCACCGCGTTATTCAAGGCGCCGACAGCGGCGCGTTTCTCGCCGAGCTCGAGCGGTTGCTGCAAGGCGGAGACGAGTTCTACGAGCGGATCTTTCGCGAAATCGGCGTTCCGCTCGAGCCGCTCGACTGGACCGCCGATCGCAATCCGGCCTATTTCTCCGGTGGGACCAGCACCGAAGCGATTGCCAAGCAAGCTGGCGTGCTCCAGCTCATTCGCTCCTACCGCGTGCGCGGTCATCTGTGGGCGAACATCGATCCGCTCGGCTATGCCCCGCAACCGAACCCGGAACTCGAGCTATCGCATTACGGGCTGAGCCTGTGGGATCTGGATCGACGATTCATCGCGGGCGGCCTCGCCGGTAAGCAGGGAACGCTGACGCTGCGAGAGATCTTGGAAACGATCCGTGAAACCTACTGCGGACACGTGGGCGTGGAGTACATGCACATCCAGGA
>JANNRU010000240.1:0-3153 GCA_031401755.1 Acidobacteriota bacterium
TCGATCCCGCGCGAGGCCTTGAAGACCAGGGCCTCGAACCCCGGCATGATCGTGGTCTCGAGTTCGATGCTCAACGCCTTGGCACGCGTGATCACCTCTTGCGGATCGGAAATGTCGGCAGGTGTGATCTTGTTCATCACTTCGGCGGCCGTGTAGCCCAGCATGCGCTCGGCGCCGACGTTGAAAATTTGAATGACGCCCTTCGCGTCGGTGGCGATGCTCGAGAAATTGGCGCTGTTGAAGATCGCGCGCTGCAGGGCCCCTGCCTTGAGCAGCGCCTCCTCCGCCTGCTTACGCAAGGTCACGCCGCCGGCGCCCTTGGCGACACCGACCCTCGTCTTCGTCCTCGACGCGACCTTTCTCTTGGCCATGGTGTTGCCTCCGGTAACCGATGTTCGCTCCCGTGGGCCACGGAGGCGATCCGATAGGGTGACCTGCCCCCCGATAGTAGTGCCAGTTGCTGCTTCGTAGAGTCCGGTCTTGGAAGCTGAGTTTATCTCCTGTTCTCGCGCTGCAGCGCGGCTCAGCAGCACCCCGGCCTCGACTGCATGCGGGCACCGTTGGTCATCGCCAGGTCGTTGGACGCCGAGAAAAGCCAGGGCAGCCGGCCGGACGTAGACTCTTGTCATTCGAGTTCTGGAGAGTCGCGGATGAGTGATGCAGGTCGGATCGTGCACCGGTCGAGCAGGATCATGGGCGGAACGCCGGTGTTTGCGGGGACGCGTGTCCCGATCCAGACGCTCCTCGACTACCTGGCGGCTGGCGACCGACTCGACGACTTCCTCGACGAGTTCCCGACAGTGACCCGAGAACAGGCTGTCGCGTTCCTTGAGTTCGCCACGGAGGCTGCGGTTGCCCAAGCGAGTTCTTCTTGACGAGTGCCTGCCCCGTCAACTGAAACGTTCTCTCGCCGGGCACGAGGTTCGTACCGTTCCGGAGGCGGGCTGGGCCAGTAAGGAGAATGGCGACCTGCTCGCCCTTGCGGTGGACAAGTACGACGTGTTCGTGACGGTCGATCGGAAGCTCACGTTTTAGCAGAACCTCGAGAGCTTGCAGATCGCGATCGTGGTCCTCGTCGCACGCGGTAACCGCCTCAAGGATCTCATGCCGCTTGTGCCGGCCCTCCGACGGGCGCTCGAGTCCATCGAACGCGGTCAGATCGTGAGGCTCGGCGTCTAGCCTGCGTATGAACGCGAAGGTCCTGGCCGTCACGTCATGGGGTCAGCGAGGTTGCGATGACCGGTCAATTGAAGAAAGCGTTTGAGGAAGCATCCAAGCTCCCTGAGCAAGAGCAGGATGAGCTTGCGCAGTTCGTCTTGGTCGAGCTCACCTCCGAACGACGGTGGTCGGAGGCGTTCGCGGGTTCCGGGAAGCGGCTCCAGGAGTTGGCGGACGAAGCGTCGACCGAGCACGAGGATGGATCGACGATTGCACTGGACCCCGACACCTTGTGAGATCGCACCCAAGCCTTCGCTTCAAGCAAGTTCATCCTACGGAGCCGATCATGTCGATCCGAGTTGGTGCTTTTTCGAGGCCGTCGAGTGTCAACAATGTCGCGGCCACCGTGAGGTTTTTCGCCATATTTTCGTCGATTTCGGGCGTCTCAGTGTCCGGCCGGCGCCGCGATCGCATTTCCTGGACGATCCTACGAAGCCGTTTTCGGCGCAGAGGGCCTTTCGGAGCGACCCAAACACCGCTCACCACGGAAAAAGCGTGGAGTCATGGTGTTTTACTCCGTTTCGGCCCCTTGGTGGGGCGTTTCGGGGGTTCTCGGGCGCCGAACTCGCGACTCCCACAGTGGCCGCAAAGTTGTTGTCGATCCGAAGCACTGCTTCGTTCAAGCCATTGACGATACTGCGTTGGTGAGCGCGACCGCGGGGTCTAACGCCGCGCACTCGCGGGCTAGCGACGCCGAGTATCAACAAGCATACGGCCACCGTGCGCGAAGACCGGTTGCAACGCGCGCCTGGTACGCGAACGGCTCGACGGCCAGGCCGCCGGGGGCCTGGTGGCAAACGACCCCAGCGCCGACACGTACGAGCTGAGTCCCGAGGCCGCGCTGGCTCTCTCCGACGATGCCTCGCCGGTGTTCGTGGCCCGCGCGATGAACGCGTTCGACTCGATGTTCAAGAACATGCAGGAGTGCCTACCCGCTAGTCAGTGCGGTTACTCGGCAAGATGCAGGGTGGTTCGAGCGGTGTTTTGCTGCTGCCACTGAACACCTCGCGGCCCGACCGGTCTTCGGAGTCGCGGCCACTGCGTGCCTGTGTGGTGCAGACCGTGACCCCGACGTCTGACGACTTCAAGGCCGCAGCGACGGCTGGTGACCTCGCGCTGTCCGATCGGACCATCCGCAGGAAACACCGCAATCACCTGTCTGCCGCGCTGGCGGCGATCGAGCGGATGCTCGATCTGCGAGAGACCCACAAGGGGCGTGAGGGCCGGCTCGATTGGCTGATTCTGCCGGAACTTGCGGTGCATCCCCGTGACGTCAGGACACATCTCGTACCCTTCGCCCGCGCACACAAGACGATCATTCTGGCCGGATTAACCTACGAAGCACTGTTCGCCGGCCAGCCGCTGGTCAATTCGGCGCTTTGGGTGATCCCGACATGGTCCGCAGCGCACGGCTTGCAGATCCTTAATCGGCGACAAGGCAAGCACCACCTGGCTCCGGAAGAGGCGAAGCTCAATGCCGGGAAAACGGTCGTTCAAGGATGGCGACCTTGTCAGTGGCTCGTAGGCTACGAGTGGTCGAGCTACGTGAGCGTCGGGACGAAGGTGTCGCTTATTTCGACTATCCGTAGATCATGCGGCCGGCTTGTGGCCGACGCGGAAACGTCAATGACGATCCGACTACGGCCTTGCCCGGTCGAGCACAGGATCGAACAGGCGCGCATTTGCCATCGTGGAAGGGTCGGCTCTACTTCCGACCCGCCAATCCGTAGCGTTCGCCTAGTAACGAAAAGCGCGACTGTTCAGGGGCTCGACCGGCCGCACCGGTGTTGGGAGACGAGGAGACGCCGGCCCGCGCAGTGCGCGGGCCGGCATTCAAGCCCGCGGTCGACCGTCACTCTGCCGACGTCGGTCCGCCGCCCGCCGGCGGGCAGCCGGTCGCGCAAGCGACGTAGGCATAGCACGCGTTGCCGTACG